>JBAZLT010000262.1:0-3377 GCA_041650115.1 Dehalococcoidia bacterium
CCTCAAGGTCCTTTTCGTCCCGGTTGTCACCGGTTTTTCCATCATGGTACTTGACTCCTTTTCCGATTCGGGCCTTCCTGCAGGCCGGAGCGATACTTATGCTTGCGCACAATATTACGCAGCCTGGATCTCCACTCTCTCCGCACGATCTTTGTCGCGCAGGTAGAAGAATGACCCCACAAAGAACATGACTCCTCCGAACAACATGAAAATAGGCAGCAATTGAAATGCGGTTACCAGACTGATCCTGTCCGAGATTATCCCGACGAACAAAGGCCCCAGTGAAGCGCCCAACAGGTTCTGTATCAGGTTGGCAACTCCCATTGAGGTGGAGCGCAGACCCGGGTGCACCACATCCTGCGTGACCGATGTCGCGCCACCGTTATACCATGGTGCAAAGAATCCCATAGCCAGCAGGAAGATGTATTGTGTGGTTCCGGGAGGCATTAAAAAAGCCGTGATAAGCATCGCAGCCGTTATTGCTGATGAAAGTGCGGGGACAAGCATACGAGCCCTTTTCACTTTTTTCCGTATCAGGTCCGTAATTATTCCTCCCAATGGCGCGCCGATGATAGCCATCAGGAATATTCCCGCCGACTGCATAGCCGCCGCCTGCATATTCGGATTATCCATCTGACGGTAAAAGTAAGTTGGCAACCATGTAATCAAAGCCATCGTAACAAAAAGGTTACCGGTGAATCCCATGAAATTGGAGACCAGCGACGGCTTGCTGAAAATGTCCTTGACTACGTCACTCACCTTCATCTTCACTTTCTTCCCGGCTTCCATGCCGGCAGCGACCGTTTTAGTCAGATCGACGGTCTTGTAATCCTTGAGAGTAAAGAAGAAGAGCAACCCTATGATGAAGGTCGGTATGGCCACGATGCCGAACGCATAGCGCCAACCCAGGGACTCCGCAATTATCCCGCCCACTATTGAGCCGACCGCTGCTCCGATGGGGACGGCGGCGGTCCAGATCCCGTTCATGCGGGCACGTTGCTTCTCCGGATAATAGGCGGATATCAACGCAGTGCCACCAGCTCCATAGGCCGACTGTCCGATGCCCATGACACACCTTGTAAAAAATATCGCCGGGAATGTGCGGAGAAGTCCTATGACACTGCAGGCAACGCTCCATGCTACGGTGAAAAGGCCGATGCCTTTGGTCCGACTCCAGCGGTCCAGCAAATAGGCGATGGGAACCGCAAATATTACCAGCGACCAGTATATGGCAGATACCAGAAGAGCCAGCTGTGTATCGCTCACTCCGAGGTCGGTTTTCATAAAGGGGAAGAGGGCGGTGACAACCATTGTGTCAAGATTATCTGCGGCCTGCAGAAGAAAGAGCAGAATAAATAAATAGGTCGCGCGACCCTTTCCAAAGACAAACTCGGTCTTTTGTTCTGCCAATTTAATACCTCTCTTTTAAGAATTCCTGCGGCGAACTCGCCGGTATCATACCGCTCATGATCCGGCACAACCCTCTCACCCCAGACCGCCCAGCCTCCAATCGTAATACTTGTACAGTGCCTTGTAGGCGTTTATGCCGAGATACATCGCCGGTGCGGATGGAACGTAGAAGGCCTTGCGGCTGATCAGGACATTATCCGTCAGGTCGGACTTTTCGCCCGCCATCATGGCTGCTATGACCTTGCCGGCCAGCATGCTGGGCGCAAGGCCGCAGCCGTTATACCCCGCGCTGTAGTAGATATTGCCGTGCAGGCCTGTGCGCCCCATGAAGGGCAGGAAATCCAGTGTAATGCCGATCAGCCCGCCCCATGCATGGGTCACGCGTATCCCCTTGAGGAAGGGGAATTTCCTGACCATCAGCTCATATTGCCGTTGAAATGAACTGTTGCGCAGGCTGTGGTCCTTTTCATTGTCGTAGTAGTAAAAAACCTCATTCTCATTGAAAACCAGCCGGTGGTCGGCGGTCAGGTTGCGCGCCCAGTAGAGATTAGTCGCTCCGAATACGTTACCCCGCCCGCCAGGATGCTGAAAAGCCTCCAGTTGCGTTTTACTCAGCGGCTCGGTGGTTATAACGTAGACATACAGAGGTAGCACCTTGTGACGCAAAAGATCCAGCGGGTCTCGGAAGGCGTTCACCGCCAGCACGGTCTCATCGGCGATCACCCGCCCCCCGTTTGTATAGATCATTATCTTGCGAGAAGCGCTTGTGCCCGGTATCATCCGAGTGCAGCGGGAATGCTCGTAAACTTCCACGCCTAAGGATTCGACAACGCGCTTCATCTCGCGCAGGAATTTGACTGGATCCATGACGCCCTCGTTTGGATAGCGCACGGCTGCCTTAATGTCCAGGCAACCGAACTGCTCACGAGCGCGAGGCCCTTCGAACCATTCCACGGGGGCATTGGCCTGCTCGCAGTCTTTGGCCTCCTCTTCAAGGCGTTTGGCCTGCGCATCGGTCTCGGCAACCATCAGCCTTCCGGCTCTATCGTAATCACACTCGATTTTGTGCTCCCTGATCAGCTCCTCGACCAGGTCGACGCACTGAATCATGAGACGCTGCATTTGCTTCATTTTCTCCGTGCCGAATTTCTTCATCAGGTTGCGGTAATTGTGGCCCATGTTGCCCGCGACTCCGCCGCAGTTACGCCCCGAGGAGCCGAATCCGCTGTATTCCGCCTCCAGAACGACCACCCGTTTTTGAGGGAAACGGCGCTTGATGAAATAGGCCGAGGCCAGTCCGGTGAATCCACCGCCCACGATGGCGACATCCGCTTCCTGGTCACCCCATAAAACTGGGCCCGTCGTGTATGGATTGTCCAGCCAGAAGATGTTTTTCGGTATCAATCTCTCGTCTTTCATAGGTACTCCCGCAGTGTCAGAACTGGATTCGCATAATCACCAGAATGCAGAAGGCTGCGCACAACAGCAGCGAATATATGCACAGGCTCGGTATATTCATGCGGAGGAACCTGTCACCAAGCTGTTTAGAGTCGCTGCCCGCAAAGAGTTTCTTCTCAATCCCGGCAAATCCCGATGCGTAAAAAACGACCAGAAAAAGCCACTGCAGGGCGGCCGCTATCACCGGCAGCAGGCCGGGCCTTCCGGCCAGCAGCAGGGCGGCGGCATAGATGGTGTCCACCAGTATGGCTGCCACGTATACTGCATGGAAAAGCCGGTTCGGCCTCTTGGTTTTGCGGAACAGCACATAGCTCTTACTGAACATATCGGCGTTGCCGGTCTCGAAAAACCATGATTGGAAGCGCCCTATCAGGAGCAATTCTCCCAGCATCTGGCCGGCCGCCAGGCCGGCCAGAATAACCGCAATTAGCCACAGCAGTGTGAAGATATCCATCGGCCCCTACCTCGCTGCAGAAAACCTACCTGTAGCAGGCCACTTCCAGGTGCTG
>JBAZLT010000263.1:0-3350 GCA_041650115.1 Dehalococcoidia bacterium
TATGATCCAGCCGGCAAACACATCTGTAGGGAAATGAACCCCCAGGTAAATACGCGAAAACCCTATGAGCAGGATTAATAAGACTGCGATTATGCTGAACCAGACCTTGCGCACCCTGAATGCGATTGCACCCCATGCGGTAACTGCCAGTTGTGCATGCCCGCTGGGCAGCCCATAACCTTCTTCGTGGGCCAGCTTGACGCTAGGATTCAATTCAAATGGCCTGGGATGCATGAACACGCCTTTCAAGATGACATTGATTGAGTCTGATATCATGAAGAAAACGGCCAGCACGGCGCCGAAACTATAGTCGATGCACCATAAAATCAGCGGAAACAATATGAGGTAGAACTGCTCCCCGCCCAACATCGTGATAGCGTTGAAAACATTGTCCAATACGGGATTGTGTGCCTGCTGGATCACTATGATCAGATTTATTCCCCATTGCCAGATAGCTTCCATTTTCTCTCTCCTTTGATCCTGTTATTGCTCGCAAATACAGACCACTTCAATCCCGCTTCTGTAAAACAAGAACTATTATTGTAGCCTACTCAATAACAGCAGATGGATGCGGCTGGAAAGGATGAATGCGCAGGTAGTGAGAGTAAAGGTAGGGGTAGTTCGACCTCAGATGCTGCATATAATTTAACCAGTGGGCTATCAGATGCCTGTATAGCCTCTTAATATCTGTGTTGATGTGCGCAGCATCTTTCGGTGTCAGATTTACAAGAGAAGGCCTGGATTCGAGCTCCTCGGTGAGATGAAACTCCGACAGCAAGAGATCTGAAAAGCTTTCATGCTCGAGCACATTGGGATTTTCAATCAGCGTGAGCATGAATGTTCTTTTCCTGAGCAAAAAGTCCGACAGGGCGGGAATGTCCATATCAGAAAAACTGATCGATGTATCTTTTTCCATAAACTGCCTGGATTTTTTAAAATCGGCATCTTTCCAGCTCGCCTTCACATCGAGGTTTGCCATTATCAAATCCTTCTGAGGACTGGCGTTCAGAAGCATGCCGGCCAGGGGATTACCGACCTCTGAGAAGAAGGCGCTGATAACCATGTTGAGTTTTCCAATCTTCTCTGCTGTTTCACGCTGGCTAAGAATCCTCTCAACCACGATGCCTACCAGCAGCACTTCCAGCGGCAGGAATGCCAGGTCGCCAATCATGTAAATGAATATATGGTGAGCATCATGAAAAACGAGGTAGTGCGCAAAGTACATAATAGCTGATACTACCACCAGTATCAGCGCAATCCAGACCAGACCATGCTGCTTCTTCACGCGTCTTCTTCCTTATATCGAAATTACAGGGCTATGGTATAAAATATCCCACTCTCAGCCGCGCCGGTCTGTGATATGGGTCACGCGGTTATATCATCCGGCCTGACCTCACAACCGGTTTTCGCAGACTGCAGGACCGCCAAGCCGATCTGTAGCACGGACTTTCCCGTCGCACCGTCCAGCATAGGTTCTCCACCTTTTCGCAGTACATCGATCAGGTGGCGGGTGCAGTCGATGAACCCACAAGACCAGTCCACCCGCTCAACAGGTACCGGGCTGGTCTTCCCATCCTTGAAGACCATTAATTCAGGAAGATCCACCGTCCTGGCCGTATAACGATTGATAAAGATTATTCCTTTGTCCCCGACAATCTCTACCCTGTCATCGTCAACGTAATAGTCGGTGGAAATCTGTGTGTTCGGCGTATGCTCAACATCGAAGACACCATAACGCCGAGGCGCTTTGAACTGTAACATGACGGTGGCAGGCGCATCCAAATAGACATCGGGTACTACTTCCGTCCGATCGATCCAGGCTTTCACTCTTTCGACGGGGCCCAATAGATAGTGTGCCAGTGAGTACAGGTGATACCCGTGGTCGAATACCAGCGGGCCTCCGCCGCACTGCTGCTCGTTGAAGCGCCAGATCCAGGCTTCCAGTGGAATCTCCCATCCGCACTCTGCTGCACCTGTGCTCACATGCATACGAAGCATTCGTGGTTCGCCAATCTCTCCCGCTTCAAGCATCTTCTTAGCCTGTACCGCTGGAGGGTAGAAGACGAAAGTCTCGTAAATACGAAGCACAACACCCGCTTTTTTAGCTGCTTCAATCATTCGGTCAGCTTCGGATACACTGGTGGCCATGGGTTTCTGCACGCTGACATGCTTGCCCGCGCGGCAGGCGTCAACGGTCATGTCGGCATGCAAATGGTGGGGTAGGAGAAGCTCAACCAGGTCTACATCCGGATCGGATAGTATCTGGGCATAATCTGTGCAAACCTTATTCACTCCCCACTGCCCTGCCCGTTTCTCAGCAGTCTCACCATTCAAGTCGCATACAGCTACGATGCGGGCATCCGATAAACCCTGGTAGCCAAGCTGATGCAGGTCCGCGATACGTCCACACCCCACTATAGCAACACCGATCGGTTTCATTTACTCCTCCCCAGGGCTTTCAGCCCTTTAGTCTGGTTTTCAATGCACTCAATATCTGCGCGTCGGTACCCTTCCATGATTCCATGGTTTTTACCAGGCCCGGATAAGCGGCCACCGGCGATACAACCTCGCCGGGCAATTTCTGGAGTATCTCCGCCATGCTGAGATGGGTTATACGGTTCAACCTTGCGAGCAGTTCCCGTGACTGGCGCTGAGGTTCCCGCCTGTGTGCCGGATAACCGGAGCCAGGCTCAACGCAAAACAGTTTTTCAAATATAAATCTCAAATTGGCCTCGCCCGCCCAACCATATCCCTGGTTAAGCATAAGCGAAATGCAGTTGCCGCCGTTTATCTGCGCGAATAGCCAGGCATCCAGCGGCGTGAGTATATGACCGCAGGTGACGCCGGGATACTGCATAACGGAGTTAAGAAAACCCTGCCCGGTCCCGCACCCGCCTACCACAAATTCAACCGTGCCCGCGTTGAGCAGCACGGCGGCCATCAGGCCTGTGTGAATATACGACAGCTCCGGCTTCTCACCGTTCTTCTTCATGCCGGCATTGATCACCTCGTGTCCCAGCCCTTCCAAAGCAGCCAGGATGTCGGCATTACGGTCCGCCGCACTCGTCTCGTTTATAACGGCTATTCGCATCTCGCTTTCACCTCCCACCCTTTTTTCTGTCGATCACAGACATGGCTGAATCGACAATATCGGCCACGCCCATGCCGCAGGCGTCCATAATCGATTCCGGATCGGGACCCGTGCGGGAAAAAGCATCTTGTATCCCCACCATTGCCAGAGGGACCGGCTTCACAGCTAGTGCTTCCGCCACGGCCGAGCCCAGTCCGCCGATAACAGTATGCTCCTCGGCGGTAACAATGGCGCCCGTCTCGGCCGCCGCCTGCAGTAT
>JBAZLT010000264.1:0-3349 GCA_041650115.1 Dehalococcoidia bacterium
TCATAATTATTCCCAATGCGGACGGACGGTTCACCTATATAATGAAGAGGCTTTTCCCCTGGCTGGTGGAGATGGTCACTGATTCGCAGGTCAAACAGGTGCAGAAGGCGAAATAAGGCGGAGAGGCGGGATGGTCAAAGATGATAAACGCAGGCTGATCGCCTCGCTGGAGATCGTGACGGGCGTCGGGCTCATCCTGTTCTGGGCCGCCTTTTTCGCTGTTGGGCTGGCGCCGGAAAATGCGACGCCCTGCTATTTTGCTTATGAGCGCTCATTCCCGTTGCCTGACGGCATTCTGGCCCTGTCGCTGCTGATATCGGGCATACTGCTGATGAGGTCGAACCCGGCGGGGCGTGCCCTGTCCCTGATATGCGGTGGGGCGCTCATTTTCCTGGGACTGCTTGATTTCAGCTTTAATCTGCAGAACGGTATTTATACAGCCTCAATAATAGACCTTGTGCTGAATGCCTTTATCAACCTGTGGTGCGTGGGCTTCGGCCTGGCCGCCTGTATAGTCACAGGCAGCATGAAAAACTGACTGCGGGTCAGCCCGGATCAAGCAAATTTTGGCAGATATAATGGTTGCGCAAGGGTTGCATCATTATTTATATTGGTCTGAAATCTGCTGCCGGCTCTTATATTTTTTCACCCATTACCCCACGCAGGTACAGACTTCCTTGCCATTGATAAAGTATGTAGTAAAATTTGCCGGATAGGACCCGCATGTGCTCAGGTTGCACTGTTGGGTGATGTATTGAAAAGGCGAGAGGTGATTATGAAGGCAGTGCAGTTCGATGTCAAAATCCCGCAATATCTGACGCTCAAGGTTATAGGCGCGCTGAGTGAACAGGCCTATTACAGCGGGCCTCTGTCCACCATAAAGCTGGTCGATATCCCCCAGCCCTCAATACCGTTCCCGGACTGGGTAAAGATTAAAGTTTCCCGTTGTGGTAATTGCACCAGCGATATCGTCGCCGCCCTGTTGAAGGTATCGCCGGCCTGGACTCCCTACACGTCTTTTCCGGCTGTGCCCGGACATGAGATATGCGGCACCATTGTTGAAGTTGGCGTGGACGTGGCTGGTTTTGAGAAGGGCGATCTGGTTGCCGTCTGTCCGGTCCTAAATTGTATAACACGTGGAATAGAACCTGTATGTGAAGCATGCAGCAAAGGACTTTCCAGTTGCGAGAACTTCGCCGAGGGAAAATTGCCTCCGGGGCAGGCCATCGACCTGTGTATTGCGACGATGGGAGGCTACAGCGAATATATCATCGCTCATAAAAGTCAGGTTTTTAAGATTCCGGCGGGGATAAGCGTGCAGGAGGCGGCTCTGGTCGAGCCGTTTGCGATTGCGCTTGAATCAGTCCTTACCAACATGCCCCGGAAAGGAGAGCAGGTGCTGGTAATCGGCGGCGGGGTGATCGGCACCATGATCATGCATTCGATACGCGCACTTGAGATTCCCTGTGAGATGACGGCCGCCGTCAGTTCAAAATTTACCGCCGACCTTGCCAGGAAGTCGGGTGCGGACCATACGATTACCGGTAAAACGGCCTTACGGCAGGCAGCGGAGATTACGGGAGGCCGGTGCTACAAACCCATGCTTGGCCCGGAAGCCATGATGTGTGGATACGACAGGATATATGATTGTTTTTCCACTTCGAGCAGCGTCGGCCTGGCCATGCGTCTGGCCAGGACAGGCGGCGTGATCTCGCTGGTGGGCAACTCACGGGAGATCAAACTGGATCCGACGTTCATGTTGTTAAAACTGCTCTCGATCAAGGGCTCGCTGTACTACGGCTTCCATGAGTGGAAGGGTAGGCGCAGGCACGTATTCGAGATTGCCATCGACCTTATGGCTGGAGGCAAGGCAAAGCTTGCCGATATGGTAACGCACACCTTCAGGCTGGATGAATACAAAAAAATGATGAAGGTCAACACAAACAAGGGTCGTTACAGGGCCATTAAAACCCAGTTTGTTTACGATTAGCTGGAGTATCCTTGAGGGTTTGAATTCATAAAGTTATACTATACAGGTTTGGTAAAGAGCGAGGAAGTGATGACCGGTTAAATCAAATTTTGAGGTAAGTAGATGGGCAATGTTAATGTGATCATCGACGGGAAAAAGGTCAAGGTAAAAGAGAGTTCTACTATACTGGAGGCAGCAGAGGCCTGCGGCGTCACGATACCCACATTTTGCCACATCAAAGGATTGCTGCCCACGGGCGTTTGCCGCGTTTGTGTGGTGGAGGTGCAGGGCTCCAGGACCCTGGTTGGATCTTGCCACACACCGGTTTCGGAAGGCATGGTGGTATCCACGCATACACCGAGAGTGGTTGCCGCCCGCAAGGTCATCGTGGAACTGATGCTGACGGGTCACACCGGCGATTGCGTGAATGATCCCAACGCGGAGAACTGCAAGCTGCACAATCTGGCTTCGGATTACCAGGTGGGCGCCCCGCGTTTCAGCGTGAGAGCGCCGCGATTCTTTCCCGTGGAAGACTCCAATCCATATGTGCGAAGGGACCTGTCCAAATGCGTGCTTTGCCGCAAGTGCGTCAAGGCCTGCCGGGAGGTAGCCCGCAAGGATTTGCTGAGCATAGGATACCGCGGATTCAGATCGAAGGTGGTCAGCGGATATGACGAGCCGCTGACGGCGGAGGTCTGTCGCGATTGCCTGATCTGCATCGAGCACTGCCCCACAGGGGCGTTGAGCAGGCCGGTTAAAGTCTGAATGAGTATAAGGGGGCATGTCGAAGATGAGCGATAAGAAAGAAGCAGTTGCGGGTGGTCAGCCCGGCGCCGGGCTGTTGCCCAGGTTAAAAGAGGAAGTATCACAGAAGACTTATTTATCGAGAGAGACTCTGCAGTCGATAGCAGGTCAGACAGGCCTTCCGCTCAATTCCGTTTATGGAGTGGCATCGTTTTACGCATACCTGCCGGTGGCCGCCGCTGGCAAGAATATCATCAGGGTGTGCGGCTGCCTCCCCTGCGACCTGAAGGATGCGCAGGGCGTGATCGGCAGAATCAAGAAAGAGCTGGGCATCGAGCCGGGACAGACCACCCCGGATGGGAAATTCACGCTGGAGGTAGTGGGCTGCATAGGGGCCTGCGACCAGGCCCCCGCCATGCTGATCAACGATACATTGTACGGCAATCTCACGGCCGAAAGCATTGCCGGGATATTGAAGTCCTGTTGAAAGGAGGATGTTTAGTGGAGGAAAAGAGAATTGTGCTTAGCAACTGCGGGACAATCGATCCACGCAATATAGAATCTTATCTCACGGCCGGGGGTTTCAGTGCTTATCAGAAAGCGCGCAAAATGAAGCCCAAGGCCATCGTCGAGGAG
>JBAZLT010000265.1:0-3346 GCA_041650115.1 Dehalococcoidia bacterium
AAGAGGCCCGATATCAAGGTCAGCGGAAAGGATACCGGCCTGCTGCTGTTCAGCGGCGGCACGACCGGAACACCCAAAGCGGTGATGCTGAGCCATGAGGCTATCTTCATGAACGGGCGGCAGATACATGCCTGGTCCAAGCCACTGGCGACCGACTGGGAGGACGTTCTGGTATTGCTGATGCCTTTCTTCCATGTTTACGGCAATGTGATTCTGCTGTCGACAGCCATAGCCGGCCGTTATCCCACGGCGCTCGTTCCTAATCCCCGCGAGGTTAAAGACGTTCTGGCTACGATCAAGAAGGTCAAACCGGCCTTCTTCCCTGCCATCTCAGCCATCTTCATCGGCCTTATGAACAGGCCTGAAGTCAAATCGGGCAAGATCGATTTCAAGACCATGAAGTCGTCGGTGGCGGCGGCCGCTCCTCTTTTGCCGGAGACCAAGAGACAATGGGAGGGCATGACGGGCGGTAAAATCGTGGAGGCCTACGGCCTTACGGAATCGGGCGTGCTGGCCATGGGACCCTTCCTGGGTAAATGGAAGGAGGGGGCGGTCGGCATGCCTACGCCGGATACCGTCATCAAGATCGTCGATATCGACACCGGGAAAACGGAGCTCAAGCCCGGGGAGGCCGGCGAGATCATAGCCAGGGGGCCTCACATCATGCAGGGCTACTGGAACCGTCCCGAAGCGACTGCGGAAATGCTGCGCGACGGCTGGCTCTACACAGGAGACATCGGTTACCTGGATGAGGACGGCTACCTCTTTATTACTTCCCGCAAGAAGGACCTGATCAAGCCCAGCGGCCATCAGGTCTTCCCTGTCGAGATCGAGGAGATCATAGCCCAGCATCCCGCCGTGCTCGAGGTGGGCGTGGCCGGTGTGCCCGATCCCGCCCAGGGCGAAGCTGTGAAAGCGTGGATAGTTTTGAGGGCTGAACAATCCTGCACCGCCGAGGAGATACAGGTTTTCTGCCGCGATAAACTGACCGCATACAAGGTCCCCAAGCATGTGGAGTTCCGCGATGCGTTGCCCAAGACAATGGTGGGTAAGGTGCTGCGCCGCGTGCTTCAGGAGGAGGACAAGGCCAAAGGTAAATAGATAGTGAAGGAAAAGCGGCGGGGGTGGCCACCCCCGCCGCTTTTTTTATTGCAGGGAATGTGATCCCTGTCCCGGGTTAAATCTCGTGGGGGAGGCCCTGCTCGCGGCTTTTTATAAACCGCATGACCTCTTTCAGGCTGAAGGTACCCTCCATGGGTCCCAGCCTGGATGCCGCAAGCGCGCCCATGGCGTTGGCCAATCTGGCCGTCTCGTACAGGGGCAGGTTGTCGAGGTATCCGCTGATGAAGCCGGCGTCGAAGCAGTCGCCCGCGCCGGTGGGATCGACGGCATTCACCCTGAATCCAGGCACGTCGAAAGAGGAATCCCGGGTGAATACACGGCAACCGCTGTCACCTTTTTTAAGCACTACGATTTTAACTCCCGACTCGATCAGCCGCCGGCAGGCCCTGTCGGCATCCTGCTCGTGCACCAGCAGGCCGGCCTCATTGCCGCTGGGAAGCACGATATCGGCCAGGCGGACGACGGGAAGCAGTATATTCCTGCATTCCTCGGCGGAGAGCAGTTCCGGCCGTAAATTGGGATCGAGGCTGACGCTGCCGCCGGATTCTTTGACCGCCTTGGCCATCGCCATGCAGACATCCCTGATAGAGCGGCTGATGGAGAGCGAGCAGCCCATCAGATGTAAATGGCGGAAAGATTGTGCATACTTCAGCGCACGGGCAACGGTGGGCAGGCGGTCGGAAGCCGTGCCGGCGATATGGAAGATGAAGTTGCGCCCGCCGTCTCCGTCGTAGGCTACAAAGGCGCAGCCTGTGGGCCGGCCCCCGGTTGAGGCGATGACTCTGCCGTCAACGCCGTCATCTGAGAATCTTTTCCGTATCAGACGGCCGAAGCCGTCCTGCCCCAGCGAGCCCACGAAGCCCGTGCGTTTCCCGATGCGCGCAGAGGCGTCCGCGAAGATGGCGGGAGCGCCGCTGGGGAATGGACCTGAGAAGCGTCCGGTTGTATCCAGGGGCATATCGACCGACGGGCGCATTATCTCCACGATCAATTCACCTGCCGCCAGCACCTGTCCCTCATCCCAAAACGGTAGTCTGCTGCGCCGTTTGAATTCCTTTTCGAGCACCGGGATTGAATTAAATAAATTGAAAGCGCGGCAGTACTTCAATATCTGCTGCGAGATGCGCTCGACCACGTAACGGTCCGGATCGAAACCGCCATTATTGAGGTTGGCATACAGGCGTTTGCGCGCTTTTACCACTTCCCTGTCCGTCCAGATATAGCGCGCGCCGGTCTTGAGCAACCAGTTCTGCCTTTCACCGGGGAGTTTGTCGAACGGCCTGCCGGCTTCGTCCGGGTGCAGCCATTTACGCCACCGGCCGGAGCGGACAACCGCCTGTTTAAGCGATTCTTTGAACAATGAAGGGACCGCGGCGCTGACGGCAGCGGCCGACTTCTCCCTCGATTCGAGCTCGAAAAGGGCATCGCATTCGACCTCGGTGAATTCGGGGCCGACATTGGCACCTCCCATCTTGCTGGCCGGATAGTCGGAGGGATTATCCACATTATCGGTATAATGTCCTTTCAACACCATGTTGTAAGCGGCGGCGATAGTGTAGAGCTCCTTTGCCACCTGCGGGCTGAACAGCGTGGTGTCGAGGTCCGTTCCAACCTTTCCCACTATAAAGCACGGCCATGCATGGCTTAAACCTTCCTGCGTCATACGTTTGCGCAATCCCGCCAGGAAATCGCTGAACATATCCTCGTCAGCCAGGCCGCCCTTGACCTCTTCGGTACCGACCTCGTATGCCACCGGGGGCAATCCATGCTTTATGCGGAAGGACTCGCAGTGTTTGATCAGAAGGATTGTTCTATCAATGATTGTATTCACTTGGAGTTTTTCGCCGGGCGGCAGGTCGCGGTCCACCGTGGGATCGATATGAAGCAGGTCGAAACCTGCTGCGACAGCTGATTCCAGCGACCTGCGGACCGCTCTCATTGTGCGGTCGTAGGTCCATTTTTCGGTGGAATGCCTGTCGCGCAGCCAGGGACCGGCATGGTCTATCCCAAGTAGGATGGGACCTTTAAAACCGACTTTTCGGGCGGTGCGCCTGACCAGTGCGACGAAGCCTGCATGGTTCCATCCCGTATAGCCTCCGTCGAGGTCTACCTGGTTGAGCGTGGCCGCGAAAAATATGGGGCAGTCCGCCTGCCTGGCAGCGAGCAAGGCTGCCTCTACTGCAGAGCGGGAGTTGGCCGAGACGGCGAGCAGCGTGCGCCAGGG
>JBAZLT010000266.1:0-3311 GCA_041650115.1 Dehalococcoidia bacterium
GGACCCGGCCGAGTCTATCAATAGTCTCCTGTCGTCCCTCAACAGCGTCGTCAGCGCACTGATCGGCGCACGCCCGTCCATGGTGTCCATAGCCAACTACGCCCTCTATTTTCAATCGGAGGTCGAGACGGCCGCCGCCACCAGCAGATCGCCCCTGAGATTGAAGAAGGCGGCTTACAGCATAGCCGACCGTCTGATCCGGCGGCAGCAGAAGAGCGCCGCCGCCGCCGCGCGCCACGCGGCCGCGCTGGTCGGCAAACGCAGCATCATTATGACCTGCAGCTACAGCTCCGCCGTCTGCAACGCACTGGAGCTGGCCAGGCGCGGGGGCAAAGACTTTAAAGTCCTGGCCGTGCAGTCGCGCTATAAAAAAATGTGCTACGGCGAGATGGTGCTGGCCCGCCTTCAGGAATCGGGCATCAGCGGCCGCATAGTCCCGGATTCTCAGATCGGCTGGCATGTCGCGCGCGCCGACCTGGTGCTGTGCGGCGCCGACTGCGTGTCTCTTCACGGCTGGCTGCTGAACGGTTCGCCCACGCTGGAGCTGGCTCAGGCGGCGCTGCGTAAAAAACGCCCTTTCTATGTCGTTGGCGAGACAAGCAAGATCGATGCCCGCGGCCTGACTGCAGGCCTGCCCGCATCCGAGCCCGGTTTCGACCGGGCCCCTCTCGAGATGATCGCCGGGCTGGTCACGGAAAAAGGGACCATCAACCCCGATGACATATACAAATTCACCGTCGATGACCTGACGGGGAGCATGCGTGACCGGACTCATTGACACGCACGCCCACCTGGACGAGATGGAGGACCTTGATTCAGCCGTCGAGACGGCGAAGCTGGCGGGCGTGTCAGGCATCATCGCTGTGGGACAGGACCTTGATTCCAACCGTAAGAACATGGAGATGTCGGCACGTTACCCCGGCTTCATCTTCCCCGCGCTCGGCCTGCATCCCTGGGCCTTAGGCAGGCTGGAGGGGCCGCAGCTTGAGCAGAATATCGGCTTCATTGCGGATAACCTGCCGGGAGCCGTTGCCCTGGGCGAGGTCGGACTGGACTACGACAAACGCGTGCTTAAAACAGCGGGCAAGGATATCCAAAAGGACGTGCTGCGGCGGCTGCTGGCGCTGGCCCTGCGCCATGACAGGCCGGTCTCGCTGCACAGCCGCTACGCCTGGAAGGATGCGCTGAAGGAGGCCGGGGACGCCGGCATAAGAAAGCTGGTCTTCCACTGGTATACAGGGTTCTCCAGCACGCTGGCCGGGCTGATAGAGGCGGGATACTACATCTCCGCCACGCCGGCTGCGGAGTACCATGATGAACACCGCCGCGCAATCAAAGAGGCCCCTCTGGAAAGGCTTCTGCTGGAGACCGACTGCCCGGTGAATTACGGCAGGGAGCAGCGCTACCGCTCGCAGCCGTCCGATGTCGTGCGCAGCCTGCGTGCCATCGCCTCGATCAGGGGCATCTCCGAGCAGGAGGCGGCTGCCGTCACTACAGCCAACGCCCGCCGTCTCTTCGGCCTGCCGGCTTAATATACTATAATATGAAATCATGTGCTTCAAACTCATGCGGGAAGACATACGCGCCGCCATGGACCGCGATCCGGCGGCGCGCAGCGCCTGGGAGGTCTTTTTCCTTTACCCGGGCCTGCACGCGCTGTGGTGGCACCGCGCCGCCAATTTCTTCTACAGGCACAAATGCTACTTCACAGCCCGTGTCATCTCGCAGATAAACCGCTTCTTCACGCAGATCGAGATACATCCGGGGGCGACCATAGGCCGGCGCTTCTTCATCGACCACGGCGCGGGCGTTGTGATCGGCGAGACATCCGAAATCGGCGACGATGTCCTCATGTACCAGGGCGTGGTGCTGGGCGGGACCTCTCTCTATAAAAAGAAGCGTCATCCCACCATCGGCAACAACGTCGTCATCGGCTCGAGGGCCGTTATACTGGGGGCCATCACCATAGGCGAAGGCGCCAGGATAGGCTCGGGATCGGTGGTGATCAAACCGGTGCCGCCCGGTGCGACCGTGGTAGGCGTGCCGGGCCGTGTCGTGGAAGATACCAGCGAGCACGTTATCGACCTCGACCACAGCCGGCTGCCCGACCCGGTGGCCGAGGCCATCCGGCTTGTGCTGGCTGAGAACGACAAGCTGGACGAGCGTATACGGCGCCTCGAGAACACGGCGGGGCTGGTGTCGCCGGAAGACGAATTAAAGCAGGCTGAGTCCAAGGTTAAACGCGAGTTCGACGAAAGCTACGATATTTAAAGACGTACCGGGCACTTCGCACGCGTTTACTGCTGCAGACAACAGATGTTTGCCCCTCGAAAACAAACGGTTTAAAATTAGTCAACAATCCTGATATGAAGGCTATTATCCTGGTCGGCGGCGAGGGCACCCGCCTGCGCCCGTTGACCTATTCGCTGGTCAAGCCGATGGTCCCTGTAGCCAACAGGCCATTCATAGAGCATGTTATCCGTAAACTGGCCCTGCACGGCATCGATGAAATTGTGCTGGCTATGGGTTACAGGCCCGACTCGATTTATGCTTATTTCAAGGACGGAAGCGGGCTGGACGTTAAACTCACCTACAGCCTGGAGGACAGGCCGCTGGGCACCGCCGGCGCCATAAAAAACGCAGCCCCTCTTATACAGGAATCGGTCTTCGTCCTCAACGGGGACTGCTTCACGGACCTGGATTATTCGAAGATGTACCGGCAGCATAAAGACCATCAGGCGAAGGCGACCATTGCGCTCACGCATGTCGAGGACCCCACCAGGTTCGGTGTGGTGGAAACGGATGACTCCGAACATGTCCTGCGCTTTATAGAGAAGCCGAAATGGGAGGACGTGACCAGCCACTGGATCAATGCGGGCGTGTATATACTGGAGCCCGGTGTGCTGGACTATATACCGGACAACCAATTCTACATGTTCGAGAACGGTGTATTTCCCCACCTGCTGGAGCAGGGCGATCCCTTCTACGCCTATCGTAGCACTGCATACTGGATCGACATGGGCACGCCCGAGCAGTACCATCGCGTCAACGACGATTTGCTGCTGGGCAACTGCTCCTCGCCCCTGCACACGGCGCGCGACATCATCCTGGGACAGGGGTGCGAGATACATCCCTCCGCACGCCTGAGCGGGCCGGTTATGCTGGCCGATGGATGCAGCGTGGGTGCGCAGGCTCATATCACCGGCCCGGCCGTCATGGGCCGCGGATGCCGCATAGCTGAAGGCGCGGTCATCGAAAACTCACTGCTGTGGGACGACGTCACCGTTGCCGAGGGTGCGATCGTCATTAAC
>JBAZLT010000267.1:0-3299 GCA_041650115.1 Dehalococcoidia bacterium
ATTATTTTCCTGGCCAAACTGCACCAACGCAGGACTGACTTAATCCTCAATATCCTTGGCGAAAGTGACCGGGTGGACTGCCTCAATATTCTTCTTGAGATCAGCAAGTTCCTTATCCGTGAGTATCTTCTCAGGGGCAAGTGCTTCCCACTCGCTCCTATTTTTCGCTGGTTGTGCTTGCAGTATCTTTACTTCGGCCACTTTTATATCCCCATACTGTCAGGATTAAGCCCTGTTTCTTTGAAAAAGTTTTTATTAGCTTTATCCCACTCAGCTATCATGTTATCAGTGTTGTAAATGTGGTACTGGTTCCCATAACGTGATTGGCCGAAACTCCCCGGCCATAGCCCCCAGTCTTTGCTCTGCTGCGTGTTGAGATAAGGCACGATCGGCTCAGGATTTAACTGCTTCAGCAAGCTTTGATTCTGTGGGGAATTAATCAGGCTGACTGTCGCGTCCTGCTGCATTTGCTGTTGAAGTACCAACTGCTTTTGAGCTTCGGCCTGGGCAGTTGGTATATCGGTTCCGGCAGCCATATTTCCGCTGTACGGGCCTGCGGTAAGATCGGTGTCGCCCAGAGCATACTCTCCGGGGCGCAATCCATTAGTTCCGACAGGGACACCGTAAGCATCTGTCGGGCCATATGAACGCCCGTAAAAATCAGCCCCAATGCGGCTTGATATCCGTTCAGGCCAGCGCCCGGAAGGGTTCAGTCCGCATCCCTGCTGTCCGGGGGCGGTAGCGTTAGCCTGTGGGCGCATGGCGGCTTCATCAAACCTTGTCCGCCGCGTCAGATAGCTAAACAGGTATTGGTCATACTGATTATGGTGTATCCTGTAATGTCTTCCCATTATTCACCGCCGTAAGGGTAGTCCTGCGATAATTGGGCTTCGGGCATAGCAGCCCCGTCCGGGGCTGCCGCCGACGTTGCCTGGGGTTGAGTCGGTATATTCTCCATCGGCGTAGACGGCAGACTTGCAAAAGAGCGCAGGAGGTTAACTATTGTGCCGTCATCCTGCTGGCCGGGGTTCCACATTTCCCGGATTTCCTTGATACATTCAGCTGTCGTTTTTTCTTTCATGACTTAACTCTCCCTTACTTGCGTTGCATTTCTGACCGCCTGCTGTCCGCTGGCCTTCTGCTCGTTAGCCGCCAGCTTGTTGGAATTGGCCTGCGCTGTTGAATTCATCAGGTTGGACGGGGAACCAGTATCTGGGGTAACGGGTTGTCTTAATGGGTGTCCTTCACTGTTTTTTATCTCTTTCAGTGTCCCCATTAAAATATCCCTCATCATCATGTTTACTTCTTCCTCCATAACCTTGTTGTCTGGGTCTAGGGCAACGATACCATCAGCTATTTTCATGGCCGGGATAAGGTTCCGCAGTTCCTGCAACCGGCTTTTTCTGACATATCCCGGAGGGTCTTTTTTTCCCAGAATATCCCGCGCCAGGTCTTCTTCATCCATGTTGTTTCTCTTGCCCTCAATAAACATCTGCATGTTAGCGATGTTTTCCTGCTTGGAGATCAGGTCATAGTCGAAATTAACGGAGAACTTGCGCTTCTTGCCGTCTTCTGTGAAGGCATGTTTCTTATCCACGTTATCAACGGCAAACTCGTTATCTTTGGCAATATCAGTTATATAATATTTGCCGGTGCTGATCTGTCGGGCGAAAGAGTTCAGTACCTGCCTGTTGATGATTTCCTTGGCATCCCTTCTCGGCCCGAGCTGCTTCTCGTTGTCGCTCTTGAGATTGATGATTGCCAGGGCGGACTGCCGGTCTCCTGCCATTCCGTAGTTGACTGTGGAGAGGGTGGCGATCTCGAAGCTCTTGAACATCTCTACGAACAGGTTTTGTCCAACGGCGGATACCTGTGGCTGCGCTATCGGTACGATTTTAACGCCTTCAGGAGTGGGAATGACCGTGCCCCAGCCGTGGAAGGTCACACCTTCCAAATCCATGCCAGCGCCGCCTTCCACTTGCAGCGGTGTCTCAAACTGCTGCCGGTTGACGGTTGCCATCACTGAGACAAACTCGTTCATATACTTGATGGTTTTCATCACCGGGGCATAGATGTGGGGATTTTCCTGCACAAGATCATCCGCATAGCTGCCGCCGGACGTCCGGTCCGTCCCCAGTGTGCAGCCTACTTCTTTCATCGGGCAGAACCCGAGCCCATGTTCGATTGAAAACCAGGGTTCGGCGTTTTGAGGTATCGTGCCATTGCGGGCTTCATACAGCGAGTAATATTTCGTGTCCCACTGTACGGCTAACAGTGGCTTATCTTCATCCGAAGTCAAAGACGGCTGTTTTTTACCCAGTTTCTGCATATAATCGCTGTATTTTTTCTCTGTTTCCTCTTTCCCGAGGCGCATCCAGTTCAATGTCGCCTCAATCCCCCTCGGGCCTTTCTTCCATAAACCCGCCAGTGGGTCATAGGCCTCGATAGTAATTAAATACTTTCCGGTCACCGGATCATACGAAATCAATGGCAGGACCATCATGCAGCCCCGGTAACAGATATCAAAATTCATCTGTGTATCGATATCCTTCTTCCCGTGTTCGGTCAGCCGGAGGTTGTTATTATACTTGGCATCGGTCCACCAATCCTCAATCCACCGCTGCACAGTGGCGTCGCAGCGCTCCACCTTGATTTCCTCGTTATCTTTATTCAGCATTGAGACGATGGCATCGCCGAACACACGGGGGTAATTCAAGATGACCTGGCTGGCGTTCTCCATTTTGGAACCGTCAGGGTTGCACAACACCGCATAATCAGCCATGTTGCGCAGCGCCATGGCGTCTTTCATCTCCTGATGTAATTTACTGAAGTCCGTCTGCCATCCGTTGAAATCTATCTTAGTCATAGTTTTAATACCTCAATGAAACGATTTTTTGCTTCTGTGCGACACTTAAATTGAACTCGCTTAATATGTAGCGCTCGGCATCCATCAGATGAAAGCGCTGCTTATTTTCAATATCACCTGTAGACTGGTTGTTATCGTCAAGTTTGTAGGAATATGACTGTTTTTCTTTCAAATATTCATATAAATCCGAGCAGACATAGAGTCTGTTGAGCTTGTGAAAGGCATAAACCCGCTGTATTCCCACTTCCACGGGCTGCACGGATGGCATATGCACAGGCCAGCCGGCTCTTGTAAAATCCCCGCGCCAACCGTCATCTCCTTTGTCCCCCTTCCCTCCGGTGCATTTGATAATCTGCCAGTTTTTAGACATACCCCGGAGCGCTTCGGCGTGCTGTTGGGTGGTCAACCCCTTCTCCAAATATTCCCGGTCGGC
>JBAZLT010000268.1:0-3280 GCA_041650115.1 Dehalococcoidia bacterium
TCCTGCAACGCCGCCCGGTGGAGGAAGCTGGTCCGGACCTCCTAAAGTGACCAGTGTTGTAGCCAAGGCAAATCCATCCAACTATACCGGCCCGTGCCCGAAAACCGTCGATATGACTGCCGATATTACTGTGGACGGGCCCTGCACGGTAACATATAGATGGGAGCGTATAGACGGCGCCACGGGTCCTGTGGAGACTCTCGTCTTCAGCGCGGCCGGCACCAAGACCGTAACCAGCAGCTGGACGATCTACGTGGCACTGAATGTCACGTACTGGGAGAGGGTGAGCATTCTCACGCCGTTGCCGATGATGTCGAACCAGGCGAATTTTACCATCACCTGTACCCCTTGACCGGCCTTTCGAGTAGTTACAGATTTCACTTGACAGCTTAAAACGGAAAAACTACTATCGGAAGTAAGGGGACAGCTTAAGAGGCGAGGAGAATATTATGTGCAAGACGTGCGCTGCTCACAATCCGCCCAAGGCAAAGGGTAAGCCGGCCAAAGCTAAAAAGGGCACAGCCAAGAAGAAGTAGCAGCCGGTTGTTCGAACGGGCACGATAGTCCTGGGAACAGGTTCCAGCGCAGGGTTGGGAAGTGGAGGTTGCGCAAGGCAAAAGCTGTTGCGTGGAGTGAGTTGCTGCTATATGCGGTCAAGCAGGGCCGAAAGCACAAGTATCGATCCAGCAGGACACCGACAAAGCCCCTATGCGGCGCATCACAGTGTAGGTTTTATCGAACTCCGGGGAGCCCAGCTGTATGAAAAAGCGCGGGAAATAGCGGAAGTGTATCAGCAGGGCGTCAACCAGGAGCACGATCACCAGCAGATGCTTGGCTACAAGTATGTAGATATTGAGGTTATGGTTGTCGAGCGCCAGAAAAACCCCGCTGATTATAAGGGCGATAAACGCAATCCAGGTGAAGGGTGATATGCGACGGGCGATGCGCCCCCTTTTCAGTCTCCGATCAGCAGTCTTCAGGTTAAGCATGAGGCACGCTGAGACCATGGCGCAGACAAGTCCCAGCACAGTGGCAATTGTGTGCGTATAAGAAGCAATCGACATTTCAGGGGAGTAGTGTAAATTCTATGTATACCGGTGTCAATAACGTGGATCTTGGCTGATTCAGGTGTTCGTGTCCCCCGGTGAGATTCACGATAATCCTTCCGGTATATAATTTCGGCATGTTATACTGGTGCACAGGATAGTAAATTGTACCGGTTGAGGTGGATTGAGAAAGATAAAAGGCCGTTCGCATAAATCTATACCGGAGTCTTTAATTTGAGGAGGCAGTATGAAGCCGTCGGAGGAAAAGAAATACGAAAAACTCAGCCCGTTCGAGCTGAAGGACAAGCTCATCAAACTAGCGGGAACGAATCATGAGAGGATGATGCTCAATGCCGGACGCGGCAATCCCAACTGGGTAGCGGTTACCCCGCGCGAGGCTTTCTTTGAACTGGGTAATTTCGCCAACACCGAAGCATTGCGCACGGTCGACCTGCCTGCCGTAGGCATGTCTCCTGAGAAGTCCGGATCGGGAGCGAGATTCAGACATTACCTGGGCAAACGTCAGTCTGTACCGGGGGCAAAGCTGCTGCTGCAATCACTTGATTATATCCGGGATGAACTCAAGATGGATGAGGACAGCTTTACCTATGAACTGGTGGACGGCATTCTGGGCGACCATTATCCTGAACCGGACAGGATTTTGACTTTCTGCGAGCAGGTGATTCAAAAATACCTGGACCAGGAAATGTTTGCCGGCGCTCCCCCGATGGGCAAATTCGACCTGTTTGCTACCGAGGGCGGCACGGCTGCCATGCACTATATCTTCACCAGTCTGATGGAAAACCATCTACTACACAAGGGTGATACCATTGCCATCGGAACGCCTATATTTACACCTTATATCGAAATACCACGGCTGAACGACTATCAGTTTATGGAACTCGAGATAAGACAGGACGAAGACAAATACTGGCAGTATACTGCGCAGGAAATCGATAAACTGGCCGATCCGGCTGTAAAGGCCTTTTTCCTGGTGCATCCTTCCAATCCGACATCGGTGGCTATGGACGAGGCTACCCTGACCAGGATTGACAACCTGGTGCGGACCAAACGCAAAGACCTTATCATCATCACTGACGACGTATACGGCACGTTTGTCAACGGCTTCCGTTCCATCGCCGCTGCTGCACCGCGCAATACAATACTGGTATATTCATTTTCCAAGTACTTCGGCGCCACGGGATGGAGGCTGGGTGTTATCGGCATCCATCAGGACAATATATTCGATAAGAGGATTGCAGCGCTGCCGAAGGAACTACGGGAAGGGCTGCGCCAGCGCTACAGCACGGTCGTGCTGGAACCGGATAAAATGAAGCTGATAGACCGCATGGTGGCGGACAGCAGATCGGTGGCTCTACATCACACCGCCGGCCTTTCCACTCCGCAACAGGTGATGATGGCGCTTTTCTCGCTTTACTGCCTGCTGGACAAAGAGAATATCTATAAAAGGGTAGCCCAATATATTATCGCACACAGGTTTTCATCTCTGTATGACGCTCTGGGAGCTCCGGCTCCCGAGAATAAATACGATGCACATTACTATACCACCATCGATGTTCCCACCCTGGCCAGGCAACGGTATGGGGAGGACTTCGTACGATACATGGTTAAAAAGCACGAATCCATAGACTTCGTGGTCAGGCTGGCCGAGGACAAATCCGTTGTGTTAGTGGACGGCGGCGGATTCGATGCGCCCGAGATGTCGGTCAGGGTTTCCCTGGCCAATCTCCCGAACAGTACATATACGGCTATCGGGAAAGCGATCAGCGAACTGCTGGATGCGTATGTCAGTGAATGGCAGGAATCGAAGAAAAGGAAAGGACAACAGTCTTAGATAGTTATAACGGGGAGGTTTCTATTGGAAGCTGTAGTAAATATATGCCGCAATAATCCCCAGATTATTTTGTTTCTGGCTCTTGCCATCGGCTATGCGCTGGGCAAGGTTAAATTTTTCGGTATAAGCCTGGGCGCTACAACATGCACATTGCTGGCCGCGCTGGTGCTCGGGCAGATAAATGTAGATGTATCTCCTCTGTTGAAAACAGTCTGCTTTGCGCTTTTTATGTTTGCCATCGGTTACAGGGTGGGGCCTCAGTTCTTCGGTGCATTGAGAAAGGGCGGGCTCGACTATCTCTGGATATCGCTGGTGGTGTGTTTTGCAGGTCTGGTGGTTGCAGTCCTCCTTGGCAAGCTGATGGGTTTTGATCAGGGGA
>JBAZLT010000269.1:0-3271 GCA_041650115.1 Dehalococcoidia bacterium
TAAAGAATATATCGCCAGCAGACATCTGAGCCGTCTTAAAGGCGATACTATCGAGGACTCGACCGAATTTCGCGTGATCAGAGGCGATGGACAGGTGCGCTGGGCGGAGCTGCAGGCACTATTAATAGAATGGGAGGGGCGACCGGCCGCGCTCAATTTCATTACAGACATTACGGAACGCAGACAATCGGAGGAGCGCGGTAAAATACGCCGCGACCTGGCTTTATCCCTGCTCGGCATAAACGATATTGAGACGGCAGCCGGACTTTGCCTGGATGCCGCCATTAAAATAGCGGGCTTCGACTCCGGAGCCGTTTATTTAAAGGACGAAGAGACGGGCGGTTTTCGCGCTATCTGTTATCGCAACATAACTCCGGCTCTGGTTGAACGATTATCTTCCCTGCCCGCCGATAGTGTCTGGGCACGTCTGCTTACAAAAGGGCCGGCAATATTTATGAGAGCTGAGGAATTCACTTCACCCTTCGATGAGGTACTGAGGCCGGAGGGACTTACATACAACGCAACCATACCGATCAAGCACGGGGAGAAAACACTGGCTTCACTGGGCGTTTATTCACATTCCCTAAGCAACATGCCCGATGTCGTCCGTAACTCGCTGGAAGCCATTGCAGCGGACATCGGCATTGTAGTCGAACGCATCGGGACCAGGCGGGAGCTGCAAAAGAGCGAGGAACGCTATAACGTTATTGCCGAGAACACCAGCGACGTCATATGGTCTGCAGATAAGAATCTCCACTATACCTATTTCAGCCCTTCGGTTTACAGACAGCGGGGCTTCACACCGCAGGAGATGCTGCAGATGAAGGCAGAACAGGCCATAGCACCCGGATCTCTCGATCCGGTCATAAAAGGCGTGGCGGGGGCCATATCGCAATTCGAAAGCAACCCGGGCGGCGGGCCGGTCACATACACGGGCGAGATGGAGGTTTTCTGCAAGGACGGCTCGACCAGGTGGACAGAGACATCTTATACGGTTATCGGAGACGAGAACGGAAAGTTCAACGGTGTAATGGGTATTTCGCGCGATATAACGGAGCGCAGACTTGCAGAGAAAGCTCTGACTGAAAGTGAAACGAAATACCGCAGCCTGATCGAGACGTCGTCATCAGGCGTAGCGGTTGCCGATCAGGCAGGTGTCCTCACCCTGGTCAACGACAGGCTGTGCCAGATGTATGGATACAGCAGAGACGAGGTGCTGGGCAGGCAGTTCTTCGATTTCATTCACCCGGATGACAGGGACAAGATAGCACATGATTTCATGGAAGCGGTGGCCAGCTCACGCACTCTGCCTGCAATCGAGTTTCGCGGCCAGCGCAAGGACGGCTCGATTATCTGGCTTTTCACAAATCCCGGTGCCCTGGTGATAGAAGGCACTCTGGCGGGCTTCAGCGTTATCATACAGGATATTACATCGCTCAAACAGGCGGAGGAAGCGCTCAAGGAGAGCGAGCAGCGTTACCGCTCCTTATTCCAGTATAATCCTACAATGACCTACTCAATCGACCGGCAGGGACATTTCAGCAGCATCAACGCAGCCGCGGAAAAGACATCGGGCTATTCACAGGAAGAGGCATTGAAGATGCATTTCAGCCAGCTTATTCCACCCGAACATATGGAGATCGTTAAACAGCATTTTGAGGGATCGTTGAGAGGCGAGCCCCAGTCATACGAGGCTGCATTTATTGCCAAAGACGGCAGAAGGATAGAGGCCCAGGTTACCGGCATACCGATCATTATCGACGGCAACGCCATAGGCGTATACGGTATAGCAGAGGACATCACGGGTCGCAAGAAGGCTGCGGAAGACCTGAGGGCGGCGCTCGAGAAGGCCAGTTCCACGCTGGAAGGAACAATTGAAGCGATTGCCATGATGAGCGAGTTGCGCGACCCTTATACTGCCGGCCACCAGCGAATGGTCAGCCAGCTCGCGGTGGCCATTGCAGAGCAGCTTGGACTGGAGCAGGACCGGGTCCAGGACCTGGCTGTGGCGGGATTGCTGCATGATGTCGGCAAAGTCTATGTGCCGTCGGAGATACTGAGCAAGCCCGGCAAACTCACTAGCCTCGAGCTAGGATTGGCCAAGGCGCATGCCGAAGCAAGCTATAATATCGTAAGGTCTATCAAGTTTTCGGGGCCTATCGCACAGATTGTGTGGCAGCATCATGAGAGGATGGATGGATCTGGATATCCCCGCGGCCTTGTCGGCGACCAGATAATGCTTGAAGCGAGGATACTGGCCGTGTCCGACGTGGTAGAGGCCATGGTCTCGCACCGTCCCTACCGTCCCGCCCTTGGCCTGGATAAGGCGCTGGGGGAGATAACCGGGAACCGGGCCGCCCTGTACGATGAACAGGTAGTGGACGCCTGTCTGGTGTTGTTCAACGAGAAGGGATTTAAATTCCGGGATTAACTATCGGCTACACATGCTCCTGCTAACCTGATATGCAGCAGCCAACGCAACGTATCTATTTTATATTATGAGCTCAAATAGCCAGGCCTTCAGTCTGCTCAACAAAGATGACCTCTTCCTTTTTAACGAGGGCAGCCATCTCCGCCTTTATGACAGGCTGGGAGCGCATCCGGTGCACAGGGACGGGTATGATGGTATCTATTTCGCAGTCTGGGCGCCCAACGCACAGAACGTTTATGTCTCGGGGGATTTTAACGGATGGGACAGGAAGGGCTTCAGATTATCTCCCTGTGAAAATTCAGGTATATGGGAAGGCTTCGTGCCCGGCCTGGATAAGGGTGTCCTGTATAAATACCATATCGAATCCAATATCCGCCGATATAGGGTGGAGAAAGCCGATCCATTCGCCTTTTACAACGAGATACCGCCGAAAACAGCGTCCATAGTCTGGGATTTATCCTATGCCTGGAAAGACGGGGGATGGATGGACAGGCGCGGCAAGGCCAATGGACTGGATGCTCCCATATCCATTTACGAGGTTCACCCGGGATCGTGGATGCGCATGCCAGAAGAAAACAACCGCTATCTCAGCTACAGAGAACTGGCTCCCAGGTTGACCGAGTATGTCAACAAGATGGGATTCACCCATGTAGAGCTGATGCCGGTAATGGAGCATCCGTTCTACGGTTCCTGGGGATACCAGGTAACAGGCTATTTCGCGCCTACCAGCCGCTATGGAAACCCCCAGGAATTCATGTACCTGGTGGACTACCTGCACCAGAACGGCATAGGAGTGATACTCGACTGGGTTCCCTCGCATTTTCCCAATGACAAGCACGG
>JBAZLT010000270.1:0-3271 GCA_041650115.1 Dehalococcoidia bacterium
TACGGCATCGGGAAGGATGACCTGGTGATAAACCTGATATCGGGTGGAGGCTCCTCGCTGCTACCCTGTCCCGTCAACGGAGTGACGCTGGAGGACAAGCAGGCCGTTACACAGCTTCTGCTGAGGTGCGGCGCCGATATCAGGGAAATCAATGCGGTACGCAAACACCTGTCGCTTATCAAGGGTGGTGGGCTGGCCCGCTTTTTCGCCCCGGCCTGGGTCATATCGCTCATAATCTCGGACGTGGTGGGTGACGACATGGATGTGATTGCATCGGGCCCAGCTGTGTCTGATCCATCGACTTTTCAGGATGCCCTCGGAGTGCTGCGGAAATACGATCTGCTGGATAAAGCGCCGCGGAGAGTCGTCGATTTCATGCGCAGAGGCACCGAAGGATTGGAAGCGGAAACGCCTAAAAGGCTGCGTAATTGTAAAAATCACCTTATAGGCAATAATCGCATGGCGCTGGAAGCCATGGCCGAGAAGGCCAGGGACCTCGGTATCGAGCCCTGTGTCATAACATCAGAGATGAGCGGTGATACCGCCGAATGTGCATACAGCACGGCGGCCAAAATCGAGGAAGGCCAATATAAAGGCTTCGGCGCATTGCTGATGGGGGGTGAGACGACTCCCACCCTGCCCGAAGATGCAGGAAGGGGAGGCAGAAACCAGCACTATGCGGCTGTATCTATGCTGGCCATGCGCCGGTATCCTGCTCCCTGGGTGGTGGCCTCGGCCGGCACCGACGGCTCAGATTACGTGGAGGATGTGGCGGGAGCAATAGTGGACGACCGGTCACTGGCTTGTGCAGAAACGGCGGCTTTGAATGTAAAAGACTATATCGACAGGTTCGACAGCAATACGCTTTTCAACAGAATTGGCAGGTCACTTATTATTACCGGTCCCACCGGAACCAATGTGAGCGATGTCTTAGTGTACCTTCTTGGCTGAGACTGCCTTCTCCATGAAACAGACCACAAAGGGCAGGTGCTCGAATTGTCTGGTGCCTGTCTGGACGAAGCCCAGCGACTTGTACCAGTCCTTTAAAACAGTCTGGCTGTCAATCATACCCAGTGCAACCTTGACTCCGCCCCTTGATCTCACGTAATCGATCACAAATTCCGTGAGCTTCCTGCCGTATCCGCGATGTCTGTACTGAGGCTTTACGGCCAGACGCGCCAGGTAATAGACGCCGCCTTCAGCTTTTTCAACAGCTACGAAACCTATTTGTATGCCATCCAGATAAAAACCGAAGAAAGCGGCTTTTCTATTCAGTTCAACCAATTGCTCACGTGTTGAGAAGAACGGGTGCGAGGGAGCGTTCTCTCTGGTCAGATTGAATTCGCGTACCACCGTGCCGAATGCCTCCCGGATCACCTCCACGCTTTCCGTGATTTGGTCGTCCGTGACGATTTCTTTTATCTCAACCATCGAACATTACCATTAAATCATTTATCAAGATGTAGGGGCGGGTTTTTAAACCCGCCCGATACGGGCGCAGCTGA
The DNA here is from genome assembly GCA_041650115.1 of Dehalococcoidia bacterium. Lineage (GTDB taxonomy): Bacteria > Chloroflexota > Dehalococcoidia > GIF9 > UBA5629 > CAIMUM01. Next base: position 1,506 of record JBAZLT010000270.1, read on the forward strand.
AGCAACGCTCCTACTACCCTGTTCCGTTCAATTTGTGATAGTCGTTCCAGTACTGGCTGTAGAGCCAGTTATGCCTTATTTTCGGCAGGGACCCAAGCTGGACGCCCCAGTCGGTTACGATCTTCCCGGCCCGGCTGAAATAACTATCAATAGTCACCTGGTTCAGGGGGACACGCTTTTCCTCGATGTCCTTGATCATTTCCTGCTCGTATTCGTGAATTCTGTGTTGGGCCTCTTTGCGGGCCGTGGGGAAGTGGTGCAGCGCCTTGCGGTGGATTTTTTCCGATTCCCACCAGTAGACCTCGGGGCTGTATTCGGCGCCTCCTTCCAGATAACCGGCCGGGCTGATCGTGCCGGGGGCGAAGACGGGGAAAAAGGGGCTGAGACACGGATTGGATGCACCGGTCATATAATAATACCGGCCTTCGCTGCTGACATTGGCTACCAGTGAAGCCACCGTCTGGCTGCGGCGGATCAACTTGTCTGCGGCATGCATGCATACCGTGCCGCCGTGCTTGTGAGGTAGGAAATCCTCCCTGCCGCCGTGGTGGCGCAGGATGGCCATGAAGTCGGTGGTCGTCAGGTCTCCTTTTTTCAATGCAAGGTTGTCCCTGGAGCAGATCTGCCTCGGTTTGCCGGCCGCGCCCCAGGTGATGATGGGATCCGAGTAACACTTTCTCAGATTGAAATCCGCTGCGCTTCTGCACCAGCCTTTTCTGACCGCATTTTCAATCAGCCCGGGTGATGCCGCATCGAAGTCCCTCTCAAGCGAGAAGACATTGGATATGCTCCAGTGGTCAGTTATCCTCTTCCAGGCCCACCATGATTTGACGCTTTCCAGCACATAGGCTTCACGTTCATCGGCTATCAGCCAGCTGTTCATATACAGGAATTTCTGGCGGTAGCCGCAGTTGCCGCCCTGGCCGTGCTCCTCCAGCAGGCGGATAATGGTATCCATGGCCTCGCGCGCCGTTTTTCCCCGTTCCAGCGCCAGGCGCAGCAGGTCCATGCCCGTCAGGCCGCTGGCGGAGGGTTTTTCGCGTGTGAAAACCGCCTCGTTTCCGATCATAACGCCGTGTTCGTTTGCGCCCATCTCGGCGCCGAACATCCAGAACGGCTGTGAGAGAAGCACGCGCGCCGTTTCGGCAGCCTGCGGTATGGATATATAAGTGCATTTGACCGTTTCGCCCGGCCTGTGTTGTCTGCGCGGGACGATGACGATGTTCTGCACTTCGTCGGGTTCGCGGTCGCTGTTCTTGCCGAAAAGTGTTACTCCTCCCCTGGTGGACGGGCCCAGAGCAACGATTGTATCGCACATGTGAAGCCACCTCCTTTCAGTTATCGCCGCTGCATCTTAGCAGAATGCCGACAGGCTTGACAAAAGGTGGTAAGCTTCATAAAGTTGGATAAAGCTTTTTGCGATTTTTGCGGAGGGTATCTGAGATGTCGAATTTGAAGCAGTTTTCATTAGAGGGCAAGGTCACCGTGGTTACCGGCGCCAGCCGCGGTATCGGGCGCGCCACCGCGTTAGCTTTTGCCCGCGCGGGATCCGATATCGTGCTGACCAGCCGCAAAGTCAATGATCTGGAGAAGGTGGCTTCCGATATCCGGGCCGAGGGCAGGCGGGCACTGGTCATCAGCGCTCACCTGGGCAGGATGGAGGATGTGAAAAAGGTGGCCGATACGGCCAGGGCCGCATTCAGCCGCATCGATATTCTCATCAATAACGCGGGCACCAGCCCGATTTTTTCCTCCTTCCTGGAGAC
>JBAZLT010000271.1:0-3268 GCA_041650115.1 Dehalococcoidia bacterium
CGGATGGGCATGGATAACCGCCTGGCATTGAGGGTAGAATGAATTCAACAGTTTCAGGTGTACGGGGGCCTCGCGGGATATCTTTCCCTCCCCGGACAGCAAGTTCTCATCCAGGTCAAGCACCAGCACATCTTCCGGCTTGAGTTGCCAGAATTTCCTGGCGCCGGAATAGCTGGGGGACATGACGATTTTATCTTCGACCCGCATGCTGATATTTCCACCGGCCAGGTCGGTCAAATTACGCTCGAACATGAGCGCACCGATCTGCGCTATCAGCTCCCGGGCTTCGTACAACGGTTCTTGTTCCATGGTTCCTCTTCCTGCTTTCGTATATTATCATACATTTTCAGTGTTATTGCATCGAAATGTGCTGCCCGGGCGCACCCAAAGGTGCGCCCCTACGTTCCATTGTCAAATGTAGGGGCGGGTTTTAAATTCGCCCGTCCTTATTCATCACGCCCAAAAACCGGACGACCGCGTCATCCCAGTCAGCCACATAAGACGGCTCATAAGTAGTTGTTTCAAAGGACCGGCTGACAATCTCCCGCGCCTGCCGAAGCGACCCGACCTTGCCCAGCGCCATCAGTTGAGCCAGGAAGTTGCCCAGCGCCGTGGCCTCGGCCGGGCCGGCTACAACGGGCACGCCAACGGCGTCGGCCGTGAAGCGGTTGAGCAGCGCATTGAGGGATCCGCCCCCGATTACATGTATTCGACTCAATCTCCTGCCCAGCACCTCCTGAAGGTGCTCAAAGGTATAGCGATACTTGAGCGCCAGTGATTCCAGAATACATCTCACAATGGCGCCTTTGCCCTCCGGCGGCCGCTGCCCCGTCCGCCGGCAATAGTCTGCTATGCAAACCGGAAAATCTCCCGGCGTCAGAAACAGCCTGTCATCGACGTCGATCAGCGCAGCGAATGGCTCAGCCTGCTCAGCCAGCCCGACCAGGTTTTCAAGCGTATCGTTTTCACCTGCTTCCGTCCAGTTACGTATACACTCCTGCAACACCCAGAGGGCCTGGATATTTTTCCAGACCAGCCAGGCTCCTCCCACCCCGCCATAGCAGGTGAAGTTATGTTGCAGGCCGGCGCTGTTGATGAGAGGACCACCCACCTCCGCCCCCATCAGGGACCAGGTGCCCGAGCTGAGGAAGGCGGCATCCTGAAAGGTGTAGTCTATATCTGCAGGCGCACCCGAAGGTACTCCCCTGCTGTAGGGAACGGCGCAGGCCGCAGAGGCGGTATCATGCGTTCCGACTGCTATCACCGGCAATGCCGGCATATTCAGCTGTTTGCAGATTGCCGGCTGCAGCGTACCCAGCCGGGTTGCGGGCTGCACGACGGGCGGCATGATGCGCGACGGTATTTGGAAGGCTTCCAGTACCGAAAGGCACCAGTCCCCTTTAATTGGATCGTAAAACTGCGTGGTGGTGGCGTTGGTAAACTCACAGGCTTTTATCCCGCAGAGCCAGTAGTTGAACAGGTCCGCTATCATCAAATATGTAGCTGCCCGCTCAAGCAGGGGCGATTTCTCCAGCACCATGGAATAAACCTGGAAGAGGGTGTTGTGCTGCATGAACTGGACGCCCGTACGGTTGTATATATCCTCTCGCGGCATATTAATAAGAGCCTTTTCCATCACGCCGTCGGTGCGCGGATCGCGGTAGCTGTGGGGATTTTCGACGAGCTCGCCGGCGGGATCCAGCAGGCAGAAGTCATTCCCCCAGGCATCCAGCCCGATTGAAACCAGGCTGCCGTTTGCGACCGCCATTCCCAGCCCCTTCTTGACCTCCCCGAACAGCCGGTGGACGTCCCAGTAAATATGCTTATCGGCCTGCACAGGCCCGTTGGGAAAGCGGTATACCTCGTCAAGCGTGATGCGGGCGCCGTTGAAGCGTCCCAGCATGACCTTGCCTCCCGAGGCACCCAGGTCGACAGCGGCGCAGTTGACGGTCTTTCTCATGATATGCGCAGGGCCAACCGCATATTCAGTTCAGCGGAAGACGGCTTCCCGTATGATCTTCATCGCCCTGGCCGGGTTGCCTTCCTGCATCATGTTTTCAATTGTCGCAGCGCCGATACGGTCTATGGCGCGGCGCATGGTGTTTATCCACTCGATGCTCTCCCGTATGGCCTCCACCGTGTCCATGCGGGCCGGCCAGATGTCAAGAGTATAGTAGCCGTCATAACCCGTTTTATCGGCCCAGTAGAGCCACTCGAGGGTATCCAGAAAATGCACCGAGCCCACGTTGAGGTCCCAGTCCCAGTCAGGACGCGTGTCGTTGATATGCAGCAGGAACAGCCTGTCGCCGAACATACTGGCCAGCGCCAGCGACTCGGCGGCATTCTCGTAGGCCAGTATGGCGTGGCCGATATCCAGTATCAAGCCCACGTTGGGCCTATCAATAGCCTGGCAAAGCAGCAGCGATTTGGCCACAGTGGATATGTAGCTGTGAACGCGCGGCTCCTTGAATTTGTATTCCAGCCCCAGCCTGATAGACGGATCGTAATCGGCTGCATCCCTGAGCAGCTCGATCATCAGTCCCCAGGCTTTAAGGTAATCAGCTTCAAAGGGGTAATCATAGCCATCCTGCCCGGGCCAGATGTTGACCAGGCTACCGCCCAGCTTTTTGGTCAGGTCGATGGTCCGCCGTATCTCTTTCGCAGCCTCCTTCGCCGTGGCGGCGTCACGGCTGGATATCGAGCCTTTAATAAACTCCTTGCGGCTGAAAAGGTTGGGCAGGACGTCGCAGCACTTCAGACCGTATTTGTCCATGTACCCTTTTATCTGGTCAGCATTATCATCTGAAACGTCCCTTCCGTAGACGAACTCCAGACCGTTTATTCCAGCTTTGGCAGCCAGGGCAAACATCTCAGCCGCTGAGCGGTCCTCCTTGTAGCCGGACATGAAACGGTCGCCGGGATTTCCCAGGGCTGAGATGGCCGCGGCAAACTTGATATCCTTTTTCATTAAGTCTCCTTCCGATCTAAGCCCGCGCCTTCTCTATCTCCGCTCTTTCTTTCAGCTGGTCACGCAGTACCTGAAGGTCTTTAGGGACGAGGTAGGCCGATATGACAAGAAAGATAAAGCACAGCGACCAGGCGGATATGCAGATGATCAGGATGGCATCCTGCAGCGATGAGGCGTCGGCTATAATACCGGCAGCCAGAGGCGCTATGGACGATCCGATCTGCTCAAAGAAGTTCTGAAGCGCATTGGCCGTGCTGCGTACCTCGGGCAGCGTCATATCATAGATGGTGGTCACCACGT
>JBAZLT010000272.1:0-3264 GCA_041650115.1 Dehalococcoidia bacterium
TTGATATCGATATCGCCCTTCATCTCCACGAAGGTTTTGGTATTGGTGGAGACCTTGATCACGGGCACGGCCGGAGTGCCTGCCGGTGTGCCCCTGCCCGTGGTGAAGATGATGATCTGCGCTCCGCAGGCCGTCATGCCCACCATGTTTTCGATGTCGTAGCCCGGCCCCTCCATGATCATCAGTCCCTTTTTGTCCGGCCTCAGGCCGTATCCAATGCAGTCCACGATGGGGGAAGAGCCGGCTTTGGTGATGCATCCCAGTGATTTCTCCACGATGGAGGAGAGCCCGCCCTCCATGTTGCCCGGCGAGATAGTCAGCCCGGCCAGCGGTCCCGCCAGTTCCTTTATCTGCCTGTCGTGGTCTATGATCAGCTTCTGCACCTTTTCGCCCAGCTCGGGTGTAACGCAGCGTTTTTTAAGTATATGGTCGGTGCCGATCATCTCCGTTATCTCGCCGAAAAGGGCCGAGGCGCCTTCCCTGATGAACATATCGGCCGCCGCTCCCACGGCGGGATTGGCCGTCACCCCGGACAGCGCGTCGGAGCCGCCGCATTCAAGGCCTATCGTCAGCTCGCTGAACGGGGCTTTGACCCTTTTCTGTCCCGACAGGTGTTTTTTGAATTTCTTTATTATTTCTATAGCTTTTTTGGTCGTGGCGGCGCTGCCCGCCCCCTGTATCCTGAGCACCTCCACCGGTTTGCCCTTGACGGGGTCGGCGAACAACTGCGGCTGGATCAGCTCGCAGCCCAGGCCGATGATCAGCGCAGCGCCCACGTTGGGGTTTTTCATCATTCCGGCGATGATCAGCCATCCCGTGGCAGCGTCTTCCAGCCCTGTCCCGCAGCCGTAGGCGTTCTGGACCGCGATTATATCCGGGAATTTCCTGCCCAGCGCGGCCACGACGCCGTTGGCGCATGAGACGGAGGATGTCACCAGGATGTGGTTGCGCACGCCGTATTCGCCGGTTTCCCTTTTATACCCGTAGAATTCCATAAGCTCAACCTCTCCCCTGAATAATTAGGATTAAACGGAAACAGCGCCCGCGTATGATGCTATGACGCTGTGTACAATAACTCGGGTTGCGTATTGTGCAGATGGACCCATTGGCCCTGCTGAATGTCGCACGTTGCTTTGAGGATCGGCTCACCGTAGCGGATAACTCGCGACCCTGATTTGATCAGGCTGATCGCAATTTTATGCCCTAACTCCACGTCCTGTGCGGCCTTGAATAACGTTTCTCCGGCCACGACAACGGGGTCTCCTTTTTTGACGTTGCGGATAGCCACAACGACGTTGTCGGCGGAATTGATCTTCAGGGCATTATTTTCCATGCCGGGCCTCCTCCGTACATGTTAATTCTGATATTAATTATAACTTACCGTATTTTTTATAGACTTCCAGCAGTGAAGCGCCGCCCCTGATCTCGTGTCGGGAGCGCCGTTCATCTGAAACTACCTCTTCGGCTTTAGCGACCACTTTCTCGAGGTCCACGTCGTTGATGGGGATGACGACTATTCCATCGCGGTCGGCGAAGACGATATCGCCGGGGCTGAGGCGCACCCTGCCGCAGAAAATTGGGCTGCCCACGCCGATCAGGTCCGTCCTGCCTACCGAGTCGGCGGGTATGCTTCCCCTGGCCCAGACGGGGAATTCTATCTCGAGTATGCGGCTTATATCGCGTATCGGTCCGTCGATGACCGCCGCCCTGACGCCTCCCATGTATTTCGAGGTGGCCGACATCAGCTCACCGAAGGCGGCGGCGCCGTGGAAGCCGTTGGTGTCGATGGCCACCACCTGGCCCTTCTGCATGTTGCCGAATACCGATGTCAGCACCTCGGCCACGAACTTCGGATCGTATTCAGCCATGGTGGTCGATTTCCTGGTTTCGGCTATCTCGATGGTAAAAGCCGGCCCGGCCACCGCTGCATTGGGGATAACGGGCATGAATCCCGACTCCATCACCTGGTGATTGAATCCCATATCGTCCAGCGTGTCCGCCACAGCCGCCGTATAGGTCTTTTCCAGCCTTGTGCACAATGACAGGATTTCATCGTGGCTGTACTGCCTCGCCATCTTCCGCTCCTTCAGTTAAAAGTTATATGTTATGCGATTTCCAACCGCACCTGCCTCTCAGGCCATTGTATAAATATATGCCGGTTGTATACGCATGTCAAGAGATACGGGGGAACCCGCTCAGCCGATAGCTGATGTTGCCAGGCGGAAGGCGGCGATCCAGAGCAGGTGCAGGGGGATTATTGCGATAACCGAGGCGCAGAAGATGATCGCCCGGTAGACAGTGCGTATCCGCAGTTTATATACAAGTAGAAAGGTGATCAGGAAGATCATTCCCATGCCGGCGTAGCCCCACAGAAGCAAAACGGGCATGCCTCCCCATAAAGCCAGCGCCGGCTGGAATTTCCACAGCACCATGGAATAGATACTGGCGAAGGCCTCGTTGAGGCAGGCATAGGACGCCATGAAGACCATGGACAGCAGTATGACCAACACCCTGCGTTTACCCCCGATCAGGTCTCCTCCGGTTATGACTTCCGAGAATGTCAGCGCCAGATAGATCGTGTAGGACCAGAAGACCATCATAATCAGAGGAGCTGCGCCCGCCCAGAGGTGGAAGGTCAGCGGATTGTACGAATAAAGGTTGAGGGCCGCAACTTGCGCAACAATGTTTTCGCGCACCAGTCCCAGCACTGCGCCTGCCGGGAAGAACATCCAGGTGAAGGCAGCGCCTCGTGTCGCCGCGCTGTGCCAGATGAGTAGCCCGGTTAGGGCCAGCGCGATCAGCTCGAGGGCCAGGAAGGTGTCCATTTATCTCTGCCCCGCCTGCCCTTTGGATGTCAGCCTTACGATGATGTAGGCGATGATGAAAAGCCCGGTGGGGATAACCGAGGGGAGCAGGTCCAGCCTGTCGCGGATAATCTCGATGCCGGCATAGATGACCCAGAAGACGAGCAGGACGATAAAGGGTATCTCGCGGACGAAAAAGTTGGGCCTTTTATCTTTCTCGTTCATAAGATATCAGGCGCAGTCTATTTGCTTTTAACGCAGGTGTCTACGATGATTTCAGTCGGTGCCGATCATGACGCTGCTGGCCTTGATGATGGCATAGACCTTCTTGTTCTTGGCCAGCTTCAGGTTTTTGCTGGACGTCTTGGTGATGATGGCGACGATCTCATCTCCACCTGAAAGCACCATGGTAACCTCGTCATTGACGGATCCCGGCTTGATTGACTTGACCTTGCCTTTG
>JBAZLT010000273.1:0-3252 GCA_041650115.1 Dehalococcoidia bacterium
CAACTGGCTCTTCGCCCGCCACACTGGCGGCGCCTTCATCCTGCGCATCGAGGATACGGACCAGGCGCGCAAGGTGGAGGGCGCGGTCGAGGTTATCCTTGAGAGCCTGCAGTGGTTGGGCATGGACTGGGACGAAGGCCCGGTTTATCAGTCCCATCGACTGGACATGTACCGCGAGTACGGGGAGAAACTGGTCAGCGAAGGAAAGGCCTATTACTGCTACTGCTCATCCGAGAGGCTCGATGCCATGCGTCAGGAGCAGATCAGGCTCAAGCAGCCGCCCGGCTACGACAGGCACTGCCGCGACCTCGGCCACGGCAAAACGGGCTCCCCGGCGGCTCCCGTTATCCGCTTCAAGTCGCCCCTGGAGGGAAAGACGGTCATAACAGACCTGATCAGGGGCGAAGTGGTCTTTGAAAACAGCACGCTGGATGACTTCGTGCTGCTTAAGTCCGACGGCTATCCCACCTACCACCTGGCTAATATAGTGGACGATCACGATATGAAGATCTCGCATGTCATGCGGGCCGAAGAGTGGCTGTCCAGCACGCCCAGGCATGTGCTGCTGTATGCTGCCTTCGGATGGCAGCCGCCCCGCTTTGCGCACCTGCCCATGATACTTGGCCCGGACAAGTCCAAGTTGAGCAAAAGGCACGGCGCCACGTCCATAAATGAGTACAGGGACAGCGGATATTTGCCCGAGGCCATGATCAATTTCCTGTCGCTGCTGGGCTGGTCGCTGGACGATAAAACGGAGATCATGACTTGCGAGCAGATCATTAAGAACTTCACCATCGAGCGGGTGAGCAAGACCGCCGCGGTATTCAACCTGGCCAAGCTGGAATGGATGAACGGGGTTTATATCCGCAACCTCAGCCCGCAGGAGTTCAGCGTCAGATGCCTGCCCTTTGTCCGGCGCGCGCTGCCCGATGCGGTGATCGATGAAGGTTATATGCAGCGTATAGCTCCGCTGGTGCAGGAAAGGGCCAAAGTCCTGTCCGAGGTCCCGGCCCTGGTGGATTTCTTCTTCAGCGATAAGCTGGACTATAATAGCCTGCTTCTATGTGGAAAGCTGGATAAAGGCCAGGCTGCGGAGATTCTCACCAGGTCGATTCATGCGCTGGAGGACATCCGCGAGTGGCGTGCCGGTGATATGGAGGCCGGGATAAGGCCCCTGGCGGAGGGGTTGGGACTAAAGGCCGGCCCATTTTTCGGCGTACTGCGCGTTGCCGTTACAGGACGCGCCGCCTCGCCGCCGCTGTTTGAGACGATGGAGGTGCTGGGCAGGGAGCGCTGCATGGCTCGCCTCAAGGCGGCCCTGCAAAAGCTGTAGTCTGGAGTGTATTTATAGCATCCGGCCGGACTTCTAAGTCTGGTAGCTCTTGGGCATCCCCAGCACCCTTTCGCCGATAAAGGCCAGTGTCATCTGCTGGCTGACGGGCGCCAGCCTGATTAGGTTGATCTCGCGCCACCATCTCTCGACGTCGTATTCGATCGCATAGCCGTAACCGCCGAAAACCTGCATGGCCCAGTAAACCGCCTTGATGCCATGCTCGACCACGATGGCCTTGGCCATGTTAGCCGCAGCGCCAACCTCTGACGATGGTCTGCCGTTGTCATAAGCAACCGATGCCTTCAAATTGAGGAGACGTGCCGCCTCCAGGCAGGAGTATGACTCGGCCAGGGGGAACTGCAGCGCCTGGTAGCTGCCGATAGGGACGTCATTGAAAACCTTCCGTTCGCGGGAATATTCCACAGCTTTACGAATGGCCAGGTTGGCTATGCCCACGCCCAGCGCTGAGAAGCTCATGCGCTCGGGATTCAGAGTATCCAGGACATTGTGCCATCCCCCGTCCAGCGGCGGCATCAGCGCGCTCTCCGGGAGCTTGAGGTCGTTGAATGTAACGGTGCAGGAGTGGGAGTAGTTGACGGCGTGTTTTGCGATGGGCTCTATTTCCACGGCCTTGTTGGGCAGATCGGCCAGGAACAGGCTCAGTCCGGAGGTCTTGCTTCCCTTGCTGCCGCAGGGTGAGGTGCGGGCGATGATCAGCATTCCCTGTGCGCGGTCTGCGCCGCTGATGAAAGTCTTATTGCCGTTGATGATCCAGTTTTTTCCCTCTTTCCTGGCGGTGGTGCTGATATTGAGCGTGTTGGTGCCCGCGTTGGGCTCGGTGAGCGCCATGCAGAATTCGATCTCTCCTTTGGCCAGCGCCGGCAGGTATTTCTTTTTCTGCTCCGGCGTGCCGTGTTTTAAAATGCTCAGACCGCCGAAGACCTCCGACAGGATCAGGTACCAGGCGCCTGCCATGCCGCAACCCCAGCCTGACAGGTTCTCCATGGCGATAAAAAGCTCGGTAGCCCCGCTGCCCGAACCCCCGTATTCCTCGGGTATGACTATGCCGGGAAAACCCGCGTCGCATATGGCCTTCCAGAATTCGCTGCCGAATTCGTGCTTCTCTTCCTTTTTGCGCCAGTATTCGGGGCCGAATTCAGTCGCGATCTCCCTGGCGGCGTTGGCGATCATTCGCTGGTTCTCAGTAAGCTCGAAGTCCATAGTATTTCAGTCTCCTGCCCATTATTTGCCGATCAACATGCCTGTAGGATCGATGTCTTTGCGCAGTATCTCGAGGTCGCGGTCCTTCGGTTCGGGGCTCACCGCGTATTTATCGGGGATAATGAGGTCGAAGCTCGAGTTGTCGCGGACCTCTTCAACTGTTACGCCCGGATGGAGCGATATCAGCTTCATGCGAGCGGTCTTTTCGTCGAAGCCGAAGACCGCCAGCTGTGTAATCACCCTGAACGGCCCCGTCTTTGCGGGCAGTCCGGCTTTTTCCCTGGCGCCCGGCCCGGTCAGGAAGCCCGGAGTGGTGAGGAAATCGACCTTGTTGACGAAGGTGCGCTTGGATTGCCCTCCCACGATTATGATGGTCTTGTGGGCAAAGGAAGCGATGTCGTTGGCGCCGCCGCTCCCCGGCAGCCGTGCCTTGGGCGAGTCGTGGTCGCCGATAACCGTAGTATTGATATTTCCGTACATATCGACCTGTGCGGCGCCCAGGAAGCCGTAGTCGATGAAGCCTGCCTGGCAGGACGACATCACGTCGTGCATGCTGGTGGCGATAATGCCCTTGTAGCAGGTCAGCGCCTGCCCCACGGAAATGGGCAGCTCGGGCAGTATGGGTCCGACACCCCCTGCCTCAAATATGATCAGCAGGTTGGGGGCGTGCGTCTTTTGAGCCAGCATGCCCGCTATCA
>JBAZLT010000274.1:0-3252 GCA_041650115.1 Dehalococcoidia bacterium
GAAGAAGTCCACCTCCCTGCCCGTGATGGTAAAGCTCAGTCCCAATGTGACGGATATTGTGGAAATTGCCCGCGCTGTGGAGGATGCCGGGGCGGATGCGATATCGCTGATAAACACACTGAGCGGTATGGCTATAGATGTCAGGAGCCGCAGGCCGAAGCTGGGTAACATTGCCGGAGGCCTTTCAGGTCCGGCCATCAAGCCGGTGGCGCTGTGGCTGGTGTACAGGGTTGCGGGTGCGGTAAGGGTGCCGGTGGTTGGGGGTGGTGGGATAATGAATGCTGAAGATGCACTGGAGTTTATTATGGCAGGGGCAACGGCAGTACAGGTGGGGACGGCCGGCCTGGTCGACCCGCAATCCATCGAAGAGATCATAACCGACCTGGACAGCTATATATCTGCCCAGGGCATCAGGCATATCTCCGATCTCCGCGGCATTGCCAGGCAGGGACCGTCCCCTGCTCTGAATCCTTAAATTACTGGGATGTGATCTGCCGCGCAATGGTCATGCGTTGCATCTCCGATGTGCCTTCATATATTTCCGTGATCTTGGCATCGCGCAGGTAGCGCTCCATCGGGTAGTCCTTGCAATAGCCGTAACCGCCGTGTATCTGTAGTGCCTTGTTGGTGACGAAGCTGGAGACCTCGCCGGCATACAGTTTGGCCATGGCAGCTTCCTTCATATAGGGCAGCTTCTGGTCTTTCAGCCAGGCGGCACGGTAGACCAGCAGGCGGGCGGCATCGATCTGCGTGGCCATGTCGGCCAGCATCCACTGTATAGCCTGGTGGCCGGCCAGCGGCTTGCCGAACTGGACGCGTGTCTGGGCATAGGCAATGGCATCCTCAAAGGCAGCCTGGGAGATACCCAGCGCCTGGGCGGCCACGGTCACACGGCTGGAATCGATCGACTCCATGGCGATCCTGAGGCCCTTGCCGGGCTCACCCAGCCGGTTCGACGCCGGTATTTTACAGTTTTCAAATACAAGCTCTGCTGTGGAGGAGGGGTGAATGCCCATCTTCCGGTCGAGCTTGCCGACGGAGAAGCCGGGAGTGCCTTTTTCCACGATAAAGGCCGAGATGCCCTTGTTACCTTTCGATTTATCTTCCGTGGCAAAGACAACAGCAATTTCCGCCTCGGCTCCATTGGTGATGAAGATCTTGTTGCCGTTGAGGATGATGCCGTCACCCGTAGCCGTGGCCGTGGTCGTGATTGCGCCCGCATCACTGCCGGCCCCCGGTTCGGTCAGCACGAAACAGCAAATCTTCTCCCCTCTGGCTACCGGCGGAGCATACTTTTGCTTCTGTTCCTCGGTGCCGAACTTATTGATGGGGTAGAAGGCCAGGGAAAGGTCAGCCAGGTAGATGGTGCCCAGGCCGGCGCAAGCTCTGGAAAGCTCTTCACCGCAGAGTGTCATGGTCAGGTAGTCACCACCGCAGCCACCGTACTTTTCGTCGATGGTGATGCCGAAAATTCCGAGCTCGGCGGCCTGCTTGATAATATCCCAGGGGAACTTGCCGTCCTCATCCATCTGGGTTGCCCGCGGTTTGACCACGTTGTTAGCAAAATCGCGGACCATGGCCTGGAACATCTTCTGTTCCTCAGTCAAGAAAAAATCCATTGATGACCTCCTTTTATATTTATGAGCTTATGATGTTTTGTCCGAGCATAAAGGCCTCTTGCATGGCAGCACGATCATGTGCCGCAGTCTGGATATTATCAAATCCCTTGAAAAACAGGCCTTCCGAGTAGGCTATGTCCAGCGTAACAAACCAGCTTTTGACGGTTGCCAGGGAACCGGAGAAGGAATCCTTGTGAGTGCTGCCCGCAGTCGAGATGAAAGACCCTTTGCGCAGGATTTCGTGTTTGGTGGCAACCGGTTTATTCAGCACGTATTTAACCACCCATAATGCCTGACAGCGGTCGATCATGGCCTTGGCCTGCGCCGGGATACCCATGAAGAAGACCGGTGCGGCAAAAATAAAGCGGTCGTAGTCGCGCAGGTCCTGGTGGAGCCACTGCATATCATCATCTATGATGCAGATGCCGCCTGACTCGATGCAGCCGTCGCAATGTCGGCAGGGAGCAATATCTAGGTCAGAAAGTGTTATCTGCTTTACCAGGGCACCTTTGATTGCAGCTCCTAGGACGGCTTCATTGAGAAGTGTGTCAGTATTCCCTCCCCGGCGCGGGCTACCGGCAATCGCAAGAAGCTTGATTTTAAATCCGCTTTCGGGTGCTGCCTGGTTAATTGAGTCCATGATGAAACACATAATAATAATATTTTATAAGTGCATTTTGCAATCGGATATTGGATTGGCTACAATGTAACAGATTTTTCGTACCCCAGGTGATTTATAATTTTTTCTGTGTGAGGAGACGTATGATGAACAAAATCGCCATAATTGATAAAGCACGCAAGGAAAAACGCACGCTGCTGACGGAGATTGAAGCCAAGGAATGGATCAAATCAGCCGGAATACCAGTAGTAGATACCAGACTGGCTGCATCCAAATCTGAAGCTGTAGATATTGCCAAAAAGATGGGCTTCCCCGTGGCATTGAAGATAGTCTCGCCGGATGTCGTTCACAAGAGCGATGCGGGCGGCGTGAAGCTGAATTTAATGAATGCAACGCAGGTTGCCAAAGCCTACAGCGAGATCATGGCCAGCATCAAGAAACATAATCCCAAAGCCAGGATCGTCGGAGTCTCTGTACAAAAGATGGCAAAACAGGGCGTGGAAGTAATTATAGGTATGACCAAGGATGCCCAGTTCGGTCCGGTTATCATGTTTGGTCTGGGTGGCATACTGGTTGAGGTTCTGAAGGATGTCTCCTTCCGTATTGTACCGCTGGAAAAGCGCGATGCTGCAGAAATGATCACAGAGATCAAGGGCTTTCCTATCCTGAAGGGCTACAGGGGACAGGAACCGGCCAATATACCATATCTTGAGGATCTGATCGTCAAGGTATCCAACTTTGTTGATAAAAATCCAGAGATCAAAGAGCTCGATCTCAACCCGGTGTTTGCTTACAAAGATGGAGCCGTTGCGGTTGATGCCAGGATTATCCTGGAGGGTGGCGAGTAGCCTCGGATGTTGCTATAACCCGGTAAAGGCTAATCGTTTAATCAGGTTGGCAAGGGTTCTGTAGGGCGGGGCGTTTACATGATACTCGCTTTGCTATATACTAACATTGTTGGCTTAAAGTCCCCCACAAATAAATAATAACCATCCTTTTAGTTTAGTTTGGTCG
>JBAZLT010000275.1:0-3248 GCA_041650115.1 Dehalococcoidia bacterium
GATGGCCGCCACAACAGGCCTCGCAAAAAAGTCTACGATCAGGCCGATCTCTGCTTCTGCCACGGTTTCACCTCCGTATTCGACTCAATCCTCTCTGCTGTGCTTTAAGTATATTTGGAGGCGGCCCATAAATCAAGGTAACTCCCCCTGCAAAAGAATCGTTAAAATATTTGACAGCAGTTCAGATATTGGGCTAAATTATTTCCATCCCATGGTTCACTTTCCTCGGCCATGATCCGGTTTCAAACGTAGCGTTTTTGATGATGGAGGTTCAATTATGCTTGCCAAAGTCATGCGGTTGATGATAGTTGCGCTGTTCACCCTGGCCCTGATGTCGATGCTGTTCGTCTACGCAGGTCCCGCCGCGGCTGCAGGCACTTTCTCAGGGGTGGGCTTATCCGTTGCATTGAACAATGCCGATAGCCAGGGCGCCGAGAGGCTTGAGCTGACATGCCAGTATCCCGTGCTTAGCAGCAACGTGGGTATTACCTATTCTTACAGCGTCAACATCAGTTATACGGGTGGCAGCGGGTCCAAGGTCTTCGATTTAAAGGCAGTTGTGCCTGAGGGATTCGCCTATGCCATAACGCCGGGTTATGGTGAGGGGCAGGAGATAGCCGCTATACGCCTTGACGGCAACCGCGGTTATCCCGAGACGGTTAAGCTGATGGTCAGGCCATATGCCTGGAAGGTGCCCGTTCCGGGCGAGTATCCCGTTGTTTTCGAGGTATCCTCAGGAGACTTGAGGGCATCCATCGATCTAAAGGCTATAGTGACCGCCAGCTATGAACTGAAGATGACAACCCCGGACGGGCGGCTCAATACGGAGGTGACGGCCGGACAGGAGAGCAGTTTCACCGTAGTGCTGGCCAATAACGGAACGGCGGACCTGGAGAAGGTTGAGGTCAGTTGCCCGTCGGGAAACAGGCCCAACGGCTGGACCGTAACCTGCAAGCCTGAGAAGATCGACCTGCTGAAAGCACAGGAGACCAAGGAGGTGCAGGTCAGCGTGAAGCCGGCTGAGAAGACCATCGCCGGCGATTACATTATCACGGTCCAGGCCCAGCCCGAATCGAAAAATGCCTTTGCCAGCCTGCAGATACGCACCACTGTTCTCACCCCGACTATCTGGGGATGGGTTGGTGTCGGCGTAGTGATACTGGTCATCGTGGCACTGGCAGTTATCTTCATCCGCTTCGGGCGCCGTTAATATCAAATATGAGCGAAAAACCTGTAGTCGAGACACACGATTTAACCAAGACCTACGGCAAGTTCACTGCCGTTAACAGCCTCAACCTTCGCGTAATGGAGGGCGAGGTCTTCGGGCTGCTTGGACCTAACGGCGCCGGCAAGACGACCACTATGCTTATGCTGATGGGATTCTGCGAGCCCACTTCGGGTGCGGTGCTGATTAATGGGTATAATCCGCTGCGCGAGCCGATCAGGGTCAAGAGCATAGTCGGATATATGCCGGAGAAGATCGGCTTCTATGACGATATGACAGCCCGTGAAAACCTCGAGTATACGGGTCGGCTCAATGGGCTGGCAGGCGGCGGCCTTAAGTCCACCATAGATGAATTATTCGAGGTGGTAGGGTTAAGGGACCGGGCGAACCAGCTCGTGGGCACATACTCCCACGGCATGAAGCAACGCCTGGGAATTGCCGACGTAATGATCAAGCGGCCCAGGATCGCAATCTTCGATGAACCCACTTCCGGCATAGATCCGGAGGGCACGGACCAGGTACTCAATCTGATAAAGTCCATGGCACAGCAGAAGGTCACGGTTATCATCTCATCCCACCAGCTCCATCAGTTGCAGAAGGTATGCAGCGGCGTAGGCATTTTCTCGCGGGGTCAGATGATTGCCTCCGGGCCGGTGGATAAACTTGGCCGCGAAGCGCTGAGAAAGGGCCACTACCATGTGATCCTTCCCATCGCCCAGCTTGCTGACCGCGTGCGTGACGAAATAAATAAAATAGCGGGCGTCCGCAGCATCGAAAGCGTGGCAGACAGCACGGTCATAGCGGCCGATGAGGATATCAGCGGGGAGCTTGGACGTGTTGTGCTTGAGGCAACCGGGCTCAAGGTGCAGATGAAGGTAGAGGAGTTTGAGCTGGAAGAAATATATATGAAATACTTTGAAGGTTCCTGATTATGAACGGTTTATTGGAGGTTTTCAGGAAAGAGCTGGCCGACAGCTTCAACAGCAAACGCTTTATCATATTGTTTATGCTGGTATACCTGGCCGGCATAGCCACTATTTATATTGCAGCGCAGAATATCAGGGCCGCGGTCGGCGACGCGACCAGCAACATCTTTTTGAGCCTGTTTGTGGTATCAGGAAAAGACCTGCCGTTCTCTTTCCCGCTGTTCATGTCCATTTTTATTCCCATAGTAGGTATTGCGCTGGGCTTCGACGCGATTAACAGCGAACGCACCGGCGGCAACCTCAGCCGGGTCCTGGCACAACCCATCTATCGCGACAGCCTGATCAACGGCAAGTTCCTGTCCGGCCTGACCATGATAGCGGTGCTCGTCGTCAGCGTGGTGGCAATAGTGGCCGGGCTGGGGCTGAGGTTGATCGGCGTGCCGCCTGAGGCGGAGGAGATACTTCGTCTGTTCATATTCGTTCTGGTGACTATTCTGTATGGTGCTTTCTGGCTGGCATTGTCGTTGCTGTTCTCGGTGCTTTTCAAGAAGACCTCAACTTCGGTCCTCGCCTCTATCGCTGTCTGGATCTTCATGTTCCTTTTCATGGGAATTATTGCCAACCTCGTCGCCGGCGCGGCGTACCCCATCAACCAGGACTCCACGGTTGCCCAGTTGGCCGATTATGACAGCCTTTACCGCATGATCAGCCGTATCTCACCGGGCACCCTCTATTCTGAAAGCATACAGGCCATATTGCTGCCCATGATGGGCAGCAGCAGTCCCACCATGATGATGATAGGTATATATTCCGGCCTCATGCCCTCACCCTTGCCTCTAAGCCAGAGCCTGGTGCTGGTCTGGCCGCAACTGGTGGGGCTGGTGGCGCTGACAGCCGTCTGTTTCGCTATTGCTTATATAGTATTTATGCGCGAGGAGATCAGGTCGACATAAGATGATATTAAGAGCTTTAACCGTAGGTTTCATTGCCACCAATTGCTATATAGTCGGGTCGGAGGCCACCAGGCGCGCCATGGTGATAGATCCGGGCGCGGACTCAAAGACAATTCTGAAAGTCCTCAATTCGGATAACCTGAC
>JBAZLT010000276.1:0-3230 GCA_041650115.1 Dehalococcoidia bacterium
AAAGAGTCCCTGGCGGCCCGCACTGCCAGCCTGTCGAATATCTGTGTCCTGGCGGCGGTGAATATCAGGAAATGGTTGGCAAAGCTTACGGTCGCCTGCTTCTGCAGGTTGTGGATGATGTGATAGGCTGAGCCGTGGCAGAGCCCCATATTGCCCAGCACTTTAAAATACTGGATCAGGTGATCGTGTAAGGCCGGCGGATGGTCCCCATCCACATATCCCTCGATACCGTAGATATTCGGCTCATTGAATGTCAGCCAGTCGCTGCAGTAGTCGCTGAGTTCATACACCGTGAATTTGACGAAACGCGCGAAATCCGCGACACAATCTTTGGATAGAAAGGCGCCTTTTTTCTCAAACCATACCGGGTGGGCGAAGTGGTGAAGGCAGACGATGGGGCGGATTCCCCGCTCGACCAGCGCGGTCAGCATCTGGCGGTAACGCTCGACGGCCAGCGGATCGAACAGTCCCTCCTCGGGTTCTATCCTGGCCCAGCTCACCGACAGCCGTAGGGAATTCAGACCCATGGACTGAGCGATGTCGAAATCCTGCTCGGCGTTGTGCCACCAGTTGCACGATTTTCCGCTGACGTCCCCGGTCCTGATGCCATGAGCCTTTTCGAACTCGTGCCACTGGGTATTGGAGCTGCCGCCCTCCACCTGGTAGGCGGATGTGCCTACACCCCACATAAAATTTGCGGGGAACTTCAGCTCCTGTAAAGAAGGATGTGAACTCAAGCTGTTTTCTCGAGGGCAGCCACGCTGCCCAGGAATGTTTTCACTCCGTAATCGTCGAAAACTACTATAACATGAAAATCCCTGTTTTGCCTGACCACACGCGTCACCCTGCCTTTACCAAAGCTGGGATGCCGGACGATATCGCCCGGCCCGAATGGTACATCCGTAATCTGACCGGATTTTCCGGTTGTGGGCGGATGTTGTGCGGATAGCGGGCCTGTCGGCAGAGGGCCAGCCAGGTTATGGCTGACCAGCAATGAGGCGGGTAGTTCCCTCAGGAACCGGGACGGGGTCCGATAGATGAGCTCGCCGTGTGCCAGCCGTCTCTCGGCGTACGTCAGATACAGGTTGTTCCTGGCCCTGGATATGCCGACATAGCATAGCCTGCGCTCCTCTTCCAGCTTTGATTGCTCGTCCAATGACCTGCTGTGGGGCAGCAGGCCTTCCTCAACGCCCGCTATAAAGACAACCCGGTATTCCGAGCCCTTGGAGCCGTGCAGTGTGTTGAATATGACGGCATCCTGCGAAAGCTGAGCCCCGGCGGCCTCGGAAGCCTGGCTGATCCTGCCGAGCAGGGAGCTGACGGCGACCGGAGGATTGAGGTGGTCATAGGACGCGGCCAGTGAAACCAGCTCCAGCACGTTCTCCATGCGCTCTTCGAAGCTGTCCTCCCCTTTAAGCTGTTCCAGATAGCCCGTCTTCTCAACGATCAGATTAAGCAATGAAGTTAAACCCGTATGCCTGCCCAGCGTATGCAGTTCTTGCAGTAGCGCGTTGAAACGTCCGGCTGAATTACGCGCCTGCTGGCCGAGCAAGGGCAGCCCGCCCGCTGCGGCCTGTTCCAGAGCCTGGTGTAGATGGGACCTGGTCCCGGTGGCCAGCTTCTGAATGCGGGCCACCGTCTGGGGGCCGATGCCTTTGCCGGCTAGTTTTATCACGCGCAGCAAAGCAGCGTCGTCGGCGGGATTGCGTATCACCCGCAGCCAGGCAGCCAGGTCCATCACCTCACGGCGTTTATAGAAGGGCGTGCCGGTGGCCAATCTGTACGGTATCTTCTCAAGATTGAAGGCGTCCTCCAGCGCCCGCGACTGTGCGTTGACACGGTACAGTACGGCGAAATCGCTCAGTTTCAGGCCGTGTTTGCCCGTCAGGGCTTTGATGCGTGCGGCGATGAAATGAGCTTCGTCGTTGCCGTCCTTGAGCCTTATCACGGAAATGGGATTGCCCGCCTCGCGCGATGTGGACAGCCGCCTGCTTCTGCGCATGCTGTTGCGTGCGATCAGGGCATTGGCCGCCTGCACGATGGTCTGCGTCGAACGGTAGTTCTCGTCGAGGTCGATGATCAAGGCGCCCGGAAAATCCCTGCGGAAGATGTCCGAGTTGCGTACCTCAGCCTGTCTCCAGGAGTAGATCGTCTGGTCCGGGTCTCCCACCACGCAGACGTTGCCGTGTCCGGATCCCAGCATCTTGATGATCCGATACTGGAGGTTGCTCGTATCCTGGAACTCGTCGACCAGTATGTATCTGAATATCTGCTGATAGCGCCGCAGGACAGCGGGATTGTCCTGCAGCAGGCGGCTGGTGAAAACCAGCATGTCATCGTAGTCCAGGGCGCGGTTTTTCTTGAGGGCTGACTGATAAAGGCGGTAGATGGTGGCGGATACGTCGTCCAGGCGCTCCGGCCCGGTGGCGACGGCTTCAACATCCAAGCCGCTGGTCTTCAGCCGGCTGATCAGCCCCTTAATACGGCGGAGATTGGTTTCCTCGATGTTCAAACCGGCTCCGGCGATACATTGCCTGATCAGCTTGTTGCTCTCTTCGTCATCGTATACGGTGAAGCCGGCGCCCATGCCGGGCACACCCTCCCTGCCCAGTATGCGCAGGCAGGCGGCATGGATAGTGCTGATAGCAACCGCGGGAGGTTTTTCAAACATCTCCGCCAGTCGCTTCTGCATCTCTGCTGCGGCCCGGCGGGAGAACGTGACGGCGAGAATATGGCGCGGGTTTATACCCGCCCGGGAGACCATGTAGGCAATGCGGTGGACGATGACACGTGTTTTGCCGCTGCCCGGCCCGGCATAGACCAGCAGCGGGCCCTGCACCGTCTGTGCGGCCATTTTCTGAGCAGAATTGAGGCCTTCTAAGGGATCCATTGCGGCCAGCGTAGCTTAATAAATTCGGGCAAGTCAGATTTTCTCAAGCGGGGCCATGCTGAGCAGAAGCTTCTTCACGCCGCCCTCTTCGAATGCCACGATTGCCTCGCGGTCCTGCCCGGTCACCCGGACTCCTATCACCTGGCCATCGCCGAATTTGGCATGGCGCACGCGGTCACCGGGACTGACCTCCGCCATTGACCCGGCAGCCGGACGTTGAGGGCTCTTTTTTGCCAGCAGGTCGGCGATGTTAATGCCTTCGTCTTCGTCACGCCACCTTTTTGCGCGCACACCCGCGCCCCTGCCGGCCTGCTCCTCACCCGGGACCATTCCTTTGCGT
>JBAZLT010000277.1:0-3227 GCA_041650115.1 Dehalococcoidia bacterium
ATCGAGCCAACCGCCCCCTCGAGCTCCTCTTTGCTGAAACCGTACTTTGTCTGCTCACCGGACAGGTTGACCTCCAGCAAAACATTTACCATCCTCGAGGTTCTGTTATTTATCAGCTCGGCCAGACGCAGGGTGTCAATGCTGTGTATTATGTCAACCGCAGCCAGGACATCGCTGACCTTATTGCTCTGGAGATGACCGATGAAATGAAGCGTTATCCGGTTTCTTATGTCCTCCAGTTCAGCATATTTGGCCAGGGCTTCCTGGACCCGGTTCTCACCGAAATCAATCAAGCCATAATTGAACGCTTCACGGACAGCGGTAGACGGGAAGTTTTTGGTGACCGCTATGAGCCTTATCTCGGCCGTTTCCCGCCTGCTTTTTCGGCAGGCTTCCTCAATACGACTGCGCAGAATACCGATACGGCTTTTAATATTCTTCTGCAATATCGGCCATCCTA
This sequence comes from Dehalococcoidia bacterium, assembly GCA_041650115.1. Classification (GTDB taxonomy): domain Bacteria; phylum Chloroflexota; class Dehalococcoidia; order GIF9; family UBA5629; genus CAIMUM01. Next base: position 461 of record JBAZLT010000277.1, read on the forward strand.
TCCAGCTCTGTCACAGCATATTATTCGTATATTTTCTCGTCGACCGCGTGGGCTTCCTGGGCATCATCCTCTACATCACGGACATTTGCCGCAAACTTCAGGGTTTCCCTGTAGTACTCATGCTGGATAATGAGATTCATTATCTCGCTGGTCCCGGTCCAGATGATTGATAGTCGGGCGTCCCTCAACATCTTTTCAATGGGATATACATTGGTGTACCCGATGCCACCCACCACCTGCATGGCATGATTTATTATCTCCCAGGCAGATTCGGTGGCGAAGCGCTTGGCCTCCGAAACCAGGCGTCTCGAATAGCCGGTGCTGCCCATGGCATCCACCGCCGTGGCAGCTCCATAAACCAGCATGCTGGCGGCATCCAGCTTGATAATGCTGTCCGCTATCCTGAAACTCACACCTTCAAACTCACGTATCTTGCGGCCGAAAGCTTTACGCTTGTCGCTATATCTGGTTGCCAATTCCAATGCAGCCCTGGCCAGACCCACCGCACCCGCTGCGGAAGTCATCCGCTCGGGAATCATCATCTGGTTGAATACGTCCGCTCCCCTGTTCAAGCCGAGCACAAGATTTTCCTTGGGGACTTTGGTATCCCTGAAAACGAGACGGCCGGCTCCACCTCCTCGTGTCCCCAACAAACCATAGATATACTTGGCATCTACACCCATGTCTCTTTCAACAATAAAGGCACTGATGGATTTACCGGGTGCTCCCTCAGTCCTCGCATATACCAGGAATATATCCGCACCATCCGCACCCACCACGAACCTTTTCTGGCCATTCAATATGTAATAGTCACCTTTTTGAACGGCGGTGGTCGTGGCCCCGAAAAAGTCGGAACCTCCTCTCGGCTCCGTCAATGCCTCGGCGCAAAATATCTTGCCCTTGAGCAGGGGGGCGAGATATTTCTTTTTCTGATCCTCGGTTCCGAATACGTCCAGCGCTTCTCCCACGATGCTTACCAGAGAGAAAAGGCAACCCAGCGACATCCCCAATACACCGATCTCCTCAAGCGCAATCACTTCATCCACCCACTTTAATCCCCTGCCGCCAAAAGCCGGATTGAAGCGGATACCCAGCAGGTTATTCTTGGCCAGATTCACCACATATTCACGGGGATAGCGCACTTTGTCGGCGTCCATATCCTGCAACAGTTGCTTGGGAACGGACTTCACGAATTTACGCACTTCTTCTCTCAGTGCTTTTTGCTTGTCGTTCAACAATGATTCAAGCATGGTCACACCCCTTTCAGCGGTCGAATTTTTATCCGGCCATCCCGTTATTTAAGCACGATATTGAGCAATCTGCCCGGCACATATATCGTTTTTGCTACGCTCTTGCCGGCCGTGTATCCCTTAATTCGGTCCTGTTCGAAGGCCAGCTTCACCGCCTCTTCCTCCCCGATATCCACAGGCACAGTGAGCTTATCCCTTAATTTCCCGTTGATCTGGACCACCAGGGTAACCTCCTCATCGGCGGCGAGGTTTTTATCCCATACCGGCCACGTCTGCTTGTGAATGCTGTACGGGTAGCCCAACGCCACCCAGAGCTCCTCTGCCATATGCGGAGTTGAAGGCGCCATCAATATCAACAACGTCCTGACAGCCTCCTTCCACTCTGAGGCTGCCACGCTGCCCGCCTCGAGTATCTTGCTCAGTGTATTGGTGTATTCCATCAGCGCCGCCAGCATGGTATTGAATCTGAAACGCTCGATATCGCTGCTGGCTTTTCTAATAGTTTTATGCATAATGCGCAGGCATTCCTTGGAGGACTCGGAATCAAACTTCTTTTCCTTATAATCCGTTGTCACCAGGCTCCATACACGGTTCAGCCATCTGCCCATACCCACAATGCCGTTGTCGTTCCAATCTCCACCCTGTTCCCAGGGTCCGACAAACATGAGGTAGACCCGGACCGCATCGGCTCCCATTTGAGATACGTAGTCATCCGGAGTTACCACGTTGCCTTTTGATTTGCTCATCTTCTCGCCCTGGCTGCCGATGATGCCCTGGTTGAAAAGTCGCGTGAAAGGTTCATCAAAATCAACTATGCCCATGTCCCTGATAGCCTTCACAAAAAACCTCGAGTACAGCAGGTGCATGGTGGCATGCTCGGCTCCTCCCGTATACAGGTCGACCGGCATCCAGTATTTAAGCTTCTTCTTATCGAACGGGTATTTATCGTAATTCGGGCTTGTATACCGAAGGAAATACCACGAGGAACACATGAAAGTATCCATAGTATCCGTTTCGCGCCTGGCGGCTGAACCGCATTTAGGGCACTTCGTATTTACAAACGACTCGCAATACTTGAGAGGTGATTCTCCCGTCGGTTTAAATTCTACATCCGGAGGAAGCAGCACCGGCAGGTCCTTTTCAGGCACCGGTGTGATGCCGCACTTGCTGCAATATACCATGGGGATAGGCGCACCCCAGTACCGCTGGCGTGAGATCAGCCAGTCCCGTAACCGGTAAGTAATGGTCTTACCTCCCCAACCCTTGCTTTTTAGGTAATCGCAGATCGCGTCGATCATCTGCTGGTCGGTGATACCATTAAACTGCCCCGAATTGACCATGTGCCCGCCTTCCACATGGGCTGCAGTCAGATCGCTACCGTCCCAGTCCGCCGGGGCTACCACAGTCCTGATGGAAATACCGTACTTCTTGGCGAAATCGAAGTCCCTCTGATCGTGTGCCGGCACACCCATCACTGCGCCCGTGCCGTACTGGGGCAGGACATAATCGGCTATCCA
>JBAZLT010000278.1:0-3210 GCA_041650115.1 Dehalococcoidia bacterium
CACATTCATGGAATTATTATAATCATTATCAGCTCAAGAGCCTCATTTTTGCATCTACATCCGAGATATTTTAATATGTATAGCCATCTACATTGCAGTCTTTCCTTTTGCTGTCGGAAGATCAGGTGGATCATGCGTTGGTCCTATTTTGCAGCTCATGTAGTGGATCTAAGGCAACCAAGTCTGGAAATACACTCTGGATTTTAATTGTCCACAATATACTGATGAAATGCTATATATACTAATACTGTGTAATTAAAGTTCATGTATAATCCTTGGGGATAATACTATGGACTCAAGAAACATGCCAATCGAGAGCAAAAGCAAAGTGAAGAGAAAGTACTATTCTCGCTTTGGTTTTGCTGGAATAATGCTGGCTAGCTGGATATTATTTACATTATTAATGTTAAATAGCAGTGCAGCCAGCTCGAGCGACTCTTCTGAGAATAACAGCAACGTATTCGCGATATCGGATATCGAGACTCTCAACGCAAGCATTACTGCCCAAGTCGGTACCCCGGAATACGCCCGCCAAAGGATGATTGCCAATTGGAAAGAGCCCTTCCTGAGAAAAGCTGCAGCAGAACGTTTCAAAGAGCTGGCCAGCAAAGCCGTGGCTGATGGAGCGTTCAAGGCAGTTGATGCAGCCGATCCTGGCGGCGTGCCTCACTATTTCGGACCGTATCCTAACTACGCCAACAGCCCGATGCCCAAAGGCCCCATAACCAGCCTTACTCTCACGAGCGGAGGCAGCGGATACTCAGGGACTCTTACTGCAACAATCACGGATACGTACGGCACTGGCTCAGGAGCTACTGCGATAGCAACGCAAACCGGTGGTGTCGTTGATAGCATCACCCTTGTAGATCCTGGTACCGGATATACTGCTCCTGTCGTCACTATTGCTGGCACAACAGGCTCTGGAGCCACTGCTACTGCATCGATAGGCGAGACTGCAGGCTCACTTGTCGGTGGCATCAAGAAGTTCGTCGACCCACTTCCGGACATACCAGTTGCCGTTGCAGATCAGACCACATATTCAGCTGGAGGCGCAGGTTACACCTCCACTCCTACAGTGAGCATCACTGATGGAACAGGAACTGGCGCCTCTGCTACGGCAACTGTTGTAGGTGGGAAAGTCACTAAAGTCGATGTTATCAACGGCGGATCCGGTTATTCGTCGAGGCCAGTCATCACATTCCTGGGTGGCGGGACTACAACCAACCTAGCCATAGGAACGGCGACGGTTGTTGATGGCGTCATCATAGCAATAGATCTCGTAGGATGCGATTATTACGAGATCGAGCTGGGTGAGTACACAGCTCAGATGATGAATACCGGCCAGCCTGCGACTAAATTACTGGGCTACAGGCAGGTGAATATGAATGATCCGCCTCAAAATGCGAATGCATTCTCATATCTAGGACCTCTCATCGTCGCAAACCGTGACAGGCCTGTGCGCATCAAGTTCATCAATAGTCTTTCTACGGGCGGCAACGGCGACCTCTTCCTGCCGGTTGATACCACTGTCATGGGATCTGGAGAGGGGCCCAACATGGCTATGGCCGAGTCAGCGACTCTAGTTGCGGGAGGGCCAACAATCATGATCACCACCATGGATCCTCACAACTTCCAGGCCGGGCAGAAGGTAAAACTTCGTGGCTTCGCACCTGAAGCTTACAACGGAGACTTCGTAGTTCTCGCTTCAGGTTTGACAACGACGACCTTGAGTGTCACTCTCAAGAGCAATCCGGGCGTTGATGCCACAACTGTTGGACACGTCCATGAAATGTACACAGAGAACCGTGCCTCTTTGCACCTTCATGGCGGCAACGTCGCATGGATAAGCGACGGCACACCTCACCAGTGGACAACACCTGCTGGAGAAAATACGCACTATCCCAAGGGAGTGAGCACACAGAATGTTCCAGATATGCCTGATCCGGGAGATGGATCGATGACCTTCTTCTACAGCAACCAGCAAAGTGCCAGGCTGATGTTCTACCATGACCATTCCTACGGCATCACTCGTCTTAACGTCTACGCTGGTGAAGCAGCAGGCTATCTGGTGACAGATCAGGTTGAGAAAGATATGATCGAGGGGACCAATGTCGTCGGAATAAACGTCAATCCACCTAAAAGTGTGTTGCCTGACATAGGAATTCCTCTGATCATCCAAGACAGAACGTTTGTAGATGCGGATACAATCAATGCGCAGGACCCCACATGGAATTGGGGAACAACGCCAGGAACCGCGAATACCGGCGACCTCTGGTATCCGCACGTCTATATGCCTAACCAGAACCCGAAGGACATCTCCGGCATGAACGCTTTTGGCCGATGGCACTACGGTCCGTGGTTCTGGCCTCCCACGCAGGACATCGCTTTCCCACCGATACCGAATGTCTACCACGATCCCTGGGACTACGAAGAAATGCCCGCGACACCCAATCCATCCATGGCCATGGAGGCATTCATGGACACACCAGTCGTCAACGGCAAAGCCTACCCATACCTGGAGGTGGATCCCAAGGCATACCGGTTCCGCATCTTGAATGCCGCAGATGATCGTTTCGTCAACCTGCAGCTTTACGTGGCAGACCCAACGGTCACTACAGATGATGGCAGGATCAATACCGAGGTCAAGATGGTGCCCGCTGTCGCAACAGCAGGTTTCCCTGAACAATGGCCAGCAGACGGAAGAGAGGGAGGTGTTCCTGATCCAGCTACCAGAGGCCCGTCGTTTATCCAGATAGGCACTGAAGGCGGCTTCCTGCCGGCTCCGGTAGTGCTACCCAATGTTCCTGTTGGATGGAACTTCGATCAAACGAACTTCGATTTCGGAAACGTAAACCAGGGCACGCTCATACTGGGCACGGCAGAGAGAGCGGATGTTTTGGTTGATTTCAGCAATTATGCAGGAAAGACCCTTATCCTGTACAACGATGCGCCTGCGCCTTTTCCGGCGATCGATCCGCGCTATGACTACTACACAGGCAATCCTGACCAGACGGATACAGGCGGAACACCAACTACTCAGGCAGGCTACGGCCCCAACACTCGAACTATCATGCAGATACGGGTAAGGGACGTCGCTCCAGCCGCTCCTTACGACCTGGCAACGCTGAACGCTGTATTTGCCAAGGGACCGTATCCAAGCAAGAAAGGAGTCTTTGAAGTATCTCAGGATGAGGTCATTGTCCCACAGGC
>JBAZLT010000279.1:0-3193 GCA_041650115.1 Dehalococcoidia bacterium
TCGTAGTAAAGCTTGTCCAGCTCCTCCTTGCCTCCGCTCAGCTTGCCCGGCTTCACCCTGGCATAACAGGTGCTCTCGATGCCGCGCACCATGGGCACCACGTGCGGAACAAAGGTCACCGAGACGCTCTTGCCGGCGTCCAGCAGCATCAGCTCCTGCTGTATCTCGGGCATGTGGCGGTGACCGCCCAGGCTGTAGGGGCGCACGTTGTCGCTGGCCTCGGCAAAATGCGTGGGCAGGGTCAACGTGCGGCCGGCGCCGGATGTGCCGGACTTGCTGTCCACGATCAGGTCCGGCTCAACCAGCCCATGCTTGACCAGCGGCGCCAGCGCCAGAATAGCCGAGGTGGGGTAACAGCCGGGATTGGCCACCAGATCGGCGCCCTTGATGGCGGCGCGGTGCAGCTCGGGCAGCCCGAAGACGGCCTTTTTGAGAAGCTCGGGCGCAGGATGCTCGAAATCGTACCAGAGCGGGTACCAGGCGGCCTCCTTGAGGCGGAAATCGGCGCTGATATCCACCACGCGTATGCCCTTGTTCAGCAGGGGCACGATGCCCTCGACGCTGGCCTTATGAGCCATGGCCGAGAAGGCGACGTCTACCTTGCCCTCCAGCTCGGCCGTCACGGTCAGGCCGGTCACGCCCAGATGCGGGAAGACCTCGCCCAGCTTCTTGCCGGCCGCGCTCCTGCCCGTCACCGAGACCAGTTCCACGTTGGGATGCTGCCAGAGTATGCGCGCCAGCTCGACGCCGGCGTAACCGGTGACGTTGATGATGCCCGCTTTTATTTTGTTCATTTTGTTTTCTCTGCGGATTTTATTACCTATATATTAACCTATTTTCGCTTTTTCGGGCGCACCTGAAGGTACGCCCCAACGTTTTTAACCCCATACTCCACACAAGATTGCTTCGCTATGCTCGCAATGACGAGGGAATAAGGACGCAATGACGATTCTATTTGCGGGCGCACCTGAAGGTACGCCCCTACATTATTTATACGTGCTTTCACTGCGCCGAACAATTTGTAGGATAACGACCAGCTTTTTGTCATCTTCCACATCGTAAACAACACGGTAATTACCTGCCCTTATCCGATAGGCAGTGACAGCCCCTTTAATCTTCCTGACACCGCGAGGACGGGGATCTTCCATTAATCTATCAACAACTTTACACAGGCGGTCAAAATCCTGCTTGAGAATTCGCTCCTTCAATTTCTGAAGGTCGCGGTCTGCCGCAGGGGAGACTTCAACGTGGTAATTCGATGGATTTGTCATCAGGGCCCTGGGATTTACTTCTTTCCGTTCCTTTTTGAAATAGCCTGGTTTACTTCCTTACGGACCTCGTCCCAGGGACGTCCACCTCTGGTCCTGTATTCAGTACGTGCGGCCTTAATCACGGGTGTTAGTGTCGCGTCTTCACGGCTTTCAAGCCACTCGGTCACAGCCTCGGCAATAATTTCACTGGCTGTACGACGGCGGCGGACTGCCGCCACCTTTAAATCGGTATACAGTTCGTCGTTGTGAAAGACCACAGTCATTCTTCTGCTCATAGCGCTCCTCCAGGCAGGCACAGATACATACAGGCATGCATACGTATATATGTATATATTGTAACAACTCTATTGCTCTTTGTATAGGCACAATGCTAAAACTTTATCCCCGCAATTGCAGGAGTTTATACCCATCGTCATTGCGAGGAGCCGCAGGCGACGCGGCAATCTGATGATGACGTGTTATGTTGTACAGGATTGCCACGCTTCGCTCGCAATGACTATACGAGTGCTTTCAGGTGGCAGGTGTCATTAATGATCAGGGCGGAGGGGACGCCGAAGCGGAACTCGAACAGGTTCACCGCCCCCGGCTGCTGATCCACCTGGCCGTAGTGCTTGCTGTGCAGGTGCAAAAGGTGCAGGATCATGATCTGGGACAATGCGCGCTGCGAGACGACCACCGCAGATTCCTTCTTGTGCTTGAGCGAAATGCCGTCCAGCGCCGCAGCCGAGGAGTCTCTCAACGCATCTATGCCGGTATCAGGATACAACATGCTGCCCGCGCCGGGCGGCGCGCCCGCTATCGAGTACTCGGCCTTGTCGCCCTCCTTTTGTATAAGCTGCTTCCAGCATACCTGCTGCACCTCGCCCAATCCCGGCAGGGGCTCAACCTGCAGGCCGAATCTCTCCGCTATGTACTTCGCCAGGTCCTCGGCGCCTGGCAGGGGACAGTAATACACGGCGGCAACGTTGTACTCGGACAGCCGCTCCGCCACAGCCTGCGCCAGCTCTGCGGGAGGGACCTCGCGGTCCGACCCGGACTGCACCGGACCCGTGTTTACGATCAGTATCTTGCCCAATTCACCCCGTCTGCTATCTCTCCACGATCATGGCGATGCCCATGCCGCCGCCGATGCACATGGTGGCCAGGCCGTGCTTGAGGTTGCGCCTCTTCATCTCGTTGGACAGCGTGACCAGTACGCGCCCGCCGGTGGCGCCGATGGGATGCCCCAGCGAGATGCCGCTGCCGTGCACGTTGGTCTTGTCTAAATCAAGTCCCAGCTCCCTGATGCAGCCCATCGCCTGCGAAGCGAAGGCCTCGTTCAACTCGACCACGTCCAGGTCCTTGACCGTCAGCTTCGCCTTCTCCAGCGCCTTCTTGACCGCCGGCACCACGCCCAGACCCATATAGGCCGGGTCCACGCCACCGGAAGCATAGGCCTTTACCTTGACAACGGGCTCCAGTCCCATCTCTTTCGCCTTTTTGGCCGACATGAGGATCAAGGCCGCCGCGCCGTCGTTGATGCCCGAGGCGTTGCCCGCCGTCACGGTTCCGTCCTTCTTGAAGGCCGGGGCCAGCTTGCCCATCTTCTCCATGCTGGTCTCCATCGGCCTCTCGTCCGTATCGAAGACCACGGGATCGCCCTTCTTCTGCGGCGTCACCACCGGCACGATCTCCTGCTTGAAGGTTCCGTCCTTGATGGCGGCCATGGCGCGCTGGTGGCTGATCAAACCCAGCTTGTCCTGGTCCTCCCGCGTGAAGCCGTACTTGGAGGCGATGTTCTCGGCCGTTACGCCCATGTGATAGCCGTAGTAAAGCTCGTACAGGCCGTCGTAGACCATCAGGTCCAGCACCTCGCCTTTGCCGCTGATGTCCATGCGGTAGCCCCAGCGCGCGCGCGTCATGGCGTAGGGTGCGTTGCTCAT
>JBAZLT010000280.1:0-3190 GCA_041650115.1 Dehalococcoidia bacterium
TCCCTCCCATTTTTTTATCAGGCCTCCATCAAAACAGAGACGATATCACTACAAACAGAGAATAATTATGATCCGGCCCATTCTAACATCGGCCGCAACCATCGTCAATGATATTTGCGAAAAAAAATGGACCGAACGCCAGGTGATTAGTATTAAAGACGGAAGACGATATGCTTCTTCCACTTCTCGGAGGGCGCAGGGAAGTCGGAGCGGTAATGTGCGCCGCGGCTCTCCTCGCGCAGCAGCGCCGCCTCGGTCATCAGACGGGCATTGGTGACCATCGTATTCAATTCGTAGGAGAGGCGGTCGGTCGGCACAGGTAGTGTGCGTTCCCAGGCCGACAGGGTGATGGCCGCCTGGTACAGCCCGTTGAAGTCACGCACGATACCGACTCTGTCCCACAGCATGGACTGCAGGTTGGTTAAAACAAGCGGGGGAGCGTCTTTATTCGGTTCCCTGGACGGCAGCTGATACGATTCGACCGGACACGGTTTCTCATCCATTACCGGTCCCTCCAGCTCGGACCTCTCGATGATCCTCTTGCTGAAGATCAGCACCTCCAGCAGCGAGTTGGAGGCCAGCCTGTTGGCGCCATGCACGCCGGTGCAGGCCGTCTCGCCTGCGGCGAAAAGGCCGGGTATATTGGTCTCGCCCCACGTATTTACTCTCACGCCGCCCATCAGATAGTGGGCAGCCGGGGCGACAGGTATGGGCGTCCTGGTTATATCCAGACCATGGTCCAGACAGAAGCGGTAGATGCGTGGGAAGCGCGTGGCGACCTTGGTGGCGGGCAGGTGTGTAACATCCAGAAAGACGCGGTCGCAGCCGGTCTTTCTCATCTCGAAAAGTATGCCCCGCGCCACGACATCCCGCGGGGCCAGGTCGCCCTTGGGAGAGTAGTCCGTCATGAAGGCGCGCCCCTCATCATTCCTCAGCACACCCCCCTCGCCGCGCACGGCCTCGCTGATGAGGAAGGGCGAGACGCCGGGCAGTCTGAGAGCCGTGGGATGGAACTGGAAGAACTCCATATCGGTGATCTCTGCGCCGGAGTTGTAGGCCAGCGCGATGCCGTCGCCGGTGGCGGTATCACCGTTGGTCGTGTACTTGAACAATCTGCCTGCGCCACCGGTGGCCAGTATGACGAATTTACAGGAGTATTCCTCGATCATGCCGCTGCGGAAATCGATGGCCTTGATGCCGCAGACGCGTCCGTTGCTGAGCAATATCTCGGTGGCCAGGCAGTATTCCATCACTTTGATGGGAGATATGCGTACCTGCTCGCTGAGCGTGACTTCGATGTACTCTCCGGTGGCGTCGCCTCCGGCATGAAGAATGCGTGATCTGGAGTGCGCCGCCTCGCGCGTCAGCGCAACCTCTCCCTCCTGCGTATCGAAGGGCACCCCGAAGCCGATCAGGTCTGCTATGCGGTCTGGCGCCTCGTTAGACAGTATCCGCACCGCCTCCTCATCGCACAGCCCGTCTCCCGCCGCGATGGTGTCCTCGAAATGCAGCTCGGCGGAGTCGTTCAGGCCGATGGCGGCGGCGATGCCTCCCTGGGCATACCTGGTATTGCAGTCCTCTATACCGCCCTTGGTTACTATCAGCACACTGCCGCTCTCGATGGCCAGCAGCGCGCTGTACAGGCCGGCTATGCCGCTGCCTACGATAATGTAGTCATAGTAGTTCATGTCTTAATACCGGAACATCCGGCCCGTTTCCATTATAACAGCAATTCTTTTGCTATAAGCCTTTTATGGTTACCGCAACGCCCTGCAAAGCCCAGGGGCTGGCCGTTTTTACCTCGACTTCCACGAGTCGGCCTTTCAGATCGCGCTCATCCGGAAAGAAGACCAGCTTATCGCTGCCTGTACGTCCGTACCACTTTCCCGCCTTGCTCCCCTCGACCAGCACCTCCACAACCCTGCCTGTCAGTCCTTTATTGATCTCGGACTGTATGCCGGCCTGCAGCTCCTCTAGCGCGTGCAGCCTGTGCAGCTTGACCTCAGACGGCACGTCGTCCGCAAATTTGTCGCAGGCGGCTGTGCCTTCTCGCGGGGAATAGGCGGCCGCGTGTACGGTGTCGAACCTCAATGCCCGGACTGCCTCATAGCTGTTGTTGAACTGCTGTTCCGTCTCTCCCGGGAACCCGACGATCAGATCGGTGCTGATCGCCATATCGGGGACGGCCTGTCGCACGCGGTGCGCCAGCGCAAAGTAGTCGTCACGGGTATAGCCGCGGCTCATCTTCTTAAGTATCTCATCGTCTCCCGCCTGCAGCGGCAAACACACATGGCGGCAGACCAGGGGTAAATCGGCGATGGCTTGTAGAAGATCAACACTCATATCCTTGGGGTGGTTGGTCAGGAACCTTATGCGGCGCAGCCCGCCCAGGCTGCTCAGACTGTATAGCAGCCTGCTGAGATCTGTCCCGGGCGAGAGGTCATGTCCGTAGGCGTTGACGTTCTGCCCCAGCAGGACTATCTCCCGGGCGCCCCGCTCAATCAGGACGGCCGCCTCGTCAAGGATCTCCTGCAAGGGTCGGCTCCTCTCCCTGCCGCGGCGGTAGGGAACGATGCAGTATGAACAGAAATTGTTGCAGCCCTGGATTATGGGTATATAGGCGCTGACCGGAGACACCTGCTGAGACGTTGTATGCGGAAACTCGCGCTCCAGCACCCTGCTGCACAGCCAGTCATGGAAATCCTGCAGCCGGCCCGGGCCGAAGAAATGGTCCACGAAGGGATAGAGACGTTTGAGCGCCCCGACATCCTGGCCCACGAAACACCCGGTAACGGCGATGCGCATATCGGGCTTTTCCGACTTGATGCCCCTGACGAAGCCCAGCATGCCCCTGACCTTGTCCTCGGCCGACTGCCTGACGACGCACGTGTTGAGCAACACGATGTCGGCCTCTCGGGCGCTGCGCACAATCTCATACCCCAGCGACTTCAGGTCGGAGTCGAGGGCGGACGACTCCGCCCGGTTCATCTGGCAGCCGATGGTCCAAATATACGCTTTCATTAGATTCGATCGGAGCCGTTGCCAGGACGGATGGCGCGAAATAAGTGATTGGACTTGCGATGATGATGAGTGGCGGAGGGAATGGGATTCGAACCCATGACCCCGGTTTCCCGAGGCAACCGCTTAGCAGGCGGCCGCACTAGACCACTATGCGATCCCTCCATCAGGA
>JBAZLT010000281.1:0-3180 GCA_041650115.1 Dehalococcoidia bacterium
CTTAAGTATTTTAGCCGTGGCAATGGCGATCTTGGTGCTCCTCTCCTCCAGTGATGCAGCGCACCCTGCGAAGAAAACATACTCTACATTGGGCTCTTCTGAAAGCTGTTTGATATCAAGGCCGGCCGTCCAGTCGGTTCTGGTAAGTGTGGTGCCCTTGCAGCTGTGGCCTCTGGCCTCAATGCACTGCAGCACAGCCAGACCGGTCTCCGGCACCTGTGCCAGATCCAGCACCAGGTGACGGCGCATATCTATTATCTTGTCGATGTGTTCAACGTAGACGGGGCAGATGTCCTGACAGGCGCGACAGGTCGTGCAGGCCCAGATAACATCCTCAGTAATGACCTCGCCCACCATGGCCTTTACTGCAGAGGATGTTTCCTCCGCCGGTGCGGGCGCGGCTTCGCCGCCGGCCTTGGCCGCCTTTGCTTTGGCCTTCTTTTCCTCCAGCAGAGCAGGTGAGCGCTCCAGCCAGTGTGTCTTAAGGTCCTGTACCAGCTGCCGCGGCGAAAGCGGTTTGTCCGTCAGATAGGCGGGACACCTGTCCTGACAGCGCCCGCAGTTGGTGCAGGCATCCAGATCGAAAAGCTGCTTCCATGTGAAGTCCTCGATCTTGCCGATACCGTAGGTCTCTGCGTTCTCCAGATCTACCGTGCTGAGTGCGCCTTTAGGTCTGGAAGTCTTGAAAAGCACATTGACCGGTGAGATCAGTATATGGGTCAGCTTATCCCAGGCAAAGATGACATAGAAGACAGCGCCCACGGTAATGATAACGTGCCCGTACCAGAGGATCTGGTACCAGAGATAGCGAGCGGCCTCGGGCAGGCCGGCGAACATGCCGGCAATCCAGAAACCGACGAACCTGACCTGACCCCATTCTGGATGAACATAGTACTCAGGTTGGGACAGTCCCAGAGCCTCGGGCATGGCGGCGATCATCCTGAAACCCTGCAGGAAGAAACCGGTGACCACGACAATAAAAATGAGGAGAAGCGCCACACCGTCATCCAGTATCGTGTTAAGCCTCTTGGGCCTCTGTATGTAGCGACGCACAAAGGCCATCAGCAGGCCGATCAAAACCATAACTCCGGCTATATTCCATAATCCGCCCAGGTAGATATACACGGGGCCGTGGATAAAAGCGGCATGAAACGGCTCGAACACATAGTGATTCAGAAAGTCCAGACCGGCTCCAATAAAGAGCAGTATGCAGCCCACGAAGATGAGAAAATGCATAATGCCGGGATACGGCTCACGCAGGAACCTCACATGCAGGGCGCCGTCCCAGATCGTTTGCCGGATGAACTCGCCGATGCGCCAGCCCGGCTTGTCAAACCGTTTATCGGGCTTGCCCAACGTCCACATCTGATAGCGCCTGTACACCGAAAAGCAGATCAGCGCAATGGCAACAGCTGCCGCCAGGTAGAGGGCTATTTGTACCAACAGGGGAATGTGCCAGAAAATTTCTCGCGTCGCTTCCATGTTACTCCTTCCGAGATTATTTTCTTAAAACCGCAATATTATATTACTTTTTAGTGGCATGTTCCATCCGCTTTTAAACTGAAATTCGGCTGCGTTTTAAGATTGACGACAGGTTTAACCCGTGTCCGTGAAGGTTCAGGAAGTTTTATATGTCCTGTCTGCAGCGGCAAACAGCCTGACGATGGAGCTCTCCGGTATATCCACGCTGCCCAGCGGCACCTCTCTGTTATCGCGGAAATGATGGTAATCGCTGCCTCCCGTGGTCAGCAGGTCATGCCTCTTGGCCAGTCCTACAATACGGCTGACGGTCCTGCTGTCGTACTGTCCGTAATAAGCCTCGATCCCCTGCAGTCCTGCCAGCTTGAGCTCAACGATAAGATTATCCACATCCGCAATATCCGCGGGATGCGCCAGCACCGCGATACCTTTTGCTTTCCGAATGATCCTGACCGCCTCAACCGGCCCCACCTTCTCGCGGCTGACGTAGGCCGGACCATTCCGGCCGATGTATTTATCAAAGGCCTCCTTCTCGTTGTAGATATATCCCTTTTCCAGCATAGCCTGGGCGATATGCGGCCGGCAGATCGATTCACCCCTTGCCAGGTCCAATACCCGCTGCCATTCCACCGGCATACCCAGGTCGGCCAGCCTGGCCACCATCTTCTGCGCTCTGCCCACACGCGATTCCCTTATCCTGGCCAGGGAATCCACCAGTCCCGCATCCTGGTAATCGATGAAGTAGCCCAGCACGTGCAGCTCACCCGTGGCCAGGTCCGTGTTTATCTCGACACCCGGAACAACAGTCAACTTGCCCTCAGCTGCAGCCAGCGCCTCATCGACGCCGCTGACGCTGTCGTGGTCGGTGATGGATATAACCTTGAGGCCACATTCAATCGCCAGCGCTACCATCTGGGTCGGCGTCAACCGTCCGTCCGAACCGGTGGTGTGCAGGTGAAGGTCGAACTTCAAGACTCACTCTCCTCACGCCTGATTCTACTTATTGCAGCCGCTTTCCCTGTCTTCTCATCGACATCCAGCAGCATGGCATCCAGCGCCGCCAGGCCTTTGCCGACGGATAGTCTGTGAGGAAGCCCGTTAAGGAAGCTTTCCAGCACATTGTCGACATCATCGCCTATAATGGAATCCATAGGGCCTACCATGCCGATATCGGTCACATAGGCCGTGCCTCCGGGCATAATATGGCCGTCCGCAGTACCCACGTGAGTGTGTGTGCCCAGCACGGCGCTGACACGTCCGTCCAAGTATCGGCCCAGGGCGATTTTCTCCGATGTAGCCTCGGCGTGAAAATCCACCACTATCACCTTTGGCAGCGGCCTCAGCGAGGATAGAAGGCTGTCCATGGCGCGGAAAGGGCAATCCGCAGGTCCGACAAATACGCGCCCGATCAAATTCACCACAAGTACGCCATCGATGATTAGGTAGCCGCGTCCGGCCACACCCGGGGGAAAATTGAGCGGACGTATGATGGGCAGGTCCCCATCCATGTGGTTGACGATCTCGCGCTGCGCCCAGATATGGTTGCCGCTGGTTATAACGTCCACACCGGCGTCAAGCAGCTCCTGCGCGGTCTTGACCGTAATGCCGATGCCATGGGCAGAGTTCTCGCCGTTGGCGATTACCACGTCGACATCGTATTCATTAATCAAGCCTGGCAGAAATTGCTGTAGTGCTCTCCTG
>JBAZLT010000282.1:0-3177 GCA_041650115.1 Dehalococcoidia bacterium
GGCCTGCCTGGCCAATGCCGAGCAGATCAAGATTGTGGCAGCGCTTCCCGATCCGGACTTGCCTCCCTCATCCGGACGTTCGCTCGAGGTATCCGATACCTTTGCGGGCAAGCTGGGAATGGACAAGGCACTGGTCAGGCAACATATCCGCGAGCTGTTTGAGAAAGGCCTGGTATTTCCCACTAAGAAAGGCCCCGCCATGGCGCGCACCTTTATGCAATTGCATGACGCAGCGCTGGGCAATCCCAATTATGATGAGAGCCTGGGCCGGATTTATTACGACCTGTGGGGGTCCATCGAGGGGCCGATGGTTAAACCCGCAGCCGCCAACCTGCCTTCAGGTCATGCCGGTGAGTTCAGGGTCGTGCCGCGCTGGCCTTCCATTAAGGATATCCCCGGGGTTCAGCCTTTCGAAAATGCGCCGGCCCTGTTGAAAGCCCGGAGCCTGATCGCGGTAATGCGCTGTGGCTGCAAGGCATCACACACCGACCGCTGGTGCGGCGTGCCCGAGGAGTCATGTATAACGCTGGACCGCACCGCCGAGTACAACCTGGACAGGAAAACCGGCCGCAAGATTTCCGCCGACGAAGCCATCTCCATTATCGAGAAATTCGACAGGCAGCCTGCCGTACATGTGACGGTCAACCAGCGCGGCGTAACCCAGCTTCTCTGCAACTGCCACTACTGCTGCTGCCTTGCCATAAAAATCGCCCAAAAGAGCCGTTTTATCTCGGTGGTCGATCCAGCCAGGTGCAAAGGCTGCAAAGTCTGCGTGGAAAGGTGCCAGTTCCAGGCGGTTTCCATGAAAAAATATGCTGGATTGGAGGGCGAAAGATCCTTCACCGATCCCGAGATATGCAGGGGATGCGGCAGCTGTAATATAACCTGCAAGTCGGGCGCCCGCAGCATGAAACTCGTGCGGCCGGTAGAACATGTGCCGGAGGCGCTGAGCATATATTAGGCCCGTACAGGCCGGTCACTGCCTGACGGGGACGGATTTTTTTATGGGACTATTCCATTGCCCCCTGGGGGCACCGTACTACGAAGACGACGCCTGCATTGATTGCGGGCTATGTTATGCTAAGACGCCTGAAGAAAAGGTGGAGGCTTCCAGGAAAATACGGGAATACATGAAAACAAATATACCCCGCGCATCGGCCGTGAGCAAAATCGCGGTCTGCGGCAAAGGGGGTTCAGGAAAGACTACGGTAGTCGCATTGCTGGCGCTGGCGCTCAAAGCGGCCGGACGCCGGGTGATAGTTATCGACTCCGATGAGTCCAATCCCGGCCTTGGCAGGATGCTGGGAATCCGTGACGAGCCCCATGCGCTCAGCAGGCTGTTTAATCAAGACGGGATACTCTCGCAGCGCGAGCGGTTTTCCATGGACGACATACCCGCCGGGTTCATATCGGCAGTGGACGGCGTACGTTTTATGGCCGTGGGAAAGATACTCGATCCCTTCCAGGGCTGCGCCTGCTCGCTGGCGGACACAGCGCGCCAGATAGTCGAGAAGCTCGAACTTAAAGAAGATGAGGTGCTGGTTTTGGACATGGAGGCCGGAATTGAAAGCTTCGGCCGCGGCGTAGAGAGACAGGCTGATACGATCCTGGCCGTGGTGGAGCCGTCCCTCGAGTCCATAATCCTGGCCGGGCGCATCGCTCAGATGGCTCAGGGAATGGGCATCGGCCGCGCAGGCGCTGTTATTAATAAGGTATCGTCCGATGCCATCGCGGCGCGCACGGGACAGGAGCTTGAGCAGCGCGGTTTGAAGATATATGGTGTTTTAAATTACAGCGCTACGCTGGCAGAGGCGGCCTTCGAGGGCAGGCCGGTAAGCGACCGTGCTGCGGCACAAGAGGCCGGTATCATTATTAACAATATCTATAATTATTGCGTGACGACGCAATAGCCGGTTTACAGCAGGGTGAGCCCTTGCTGGCCGGCCGGGAGCTCGATGGTAAAAACGGCTCCTTTACCGGGTGCGCTTTCGACGTAGATTTTGCCGCCGTGATCTCGGACTACGCTGTGGCATATGCTCAAGCCCAGGCCCGTGCCTTCCCCGGATTGCTTGGTGGTATAGAAGGGATCGAAGATATGGTCCAGCTTCTCGGCTGCTATGCCGGGGCCGTCATCGGCTATGGAAAGGATGATATTGCCTCCCGACAGTCGGGTATTGATGCTTATCGTTCCCCGCTGATAGGTCTGGTACATGAAATACTCGGCATTCAATATGATATTCAGCAGGCACTGCTGAATCTGCGCCGCATCGCAGTAGACCGAGGGCAGGCCTTCAGACAGGTCCAGTTGAACCTCGATATTCTCTTTCTGCATCCTGGTCTGCCGCAGCTTAAGCACATTCTCGATCATGCCATTTATATATTCGGCCGTTTTCTCGGCCTTCTGGCCCCGTGAAAAAGTCAGGAAATTCTTAACGACTTCGGCCGCCCGCTTGCTCTCCCTGTAAATGGACTCCACGTCTTCTTTTATCTCCGGGGGTGTGGCAGGATTCTGCTGCAAAAGGTAGGCGAAGCCCATAACTGCGGTAAGGGGATTGTTGACTTCATGGGCCAGGCCGCCTGCCATCTCCCCGAGGGAGACCAGCCTGTCGGCGACGATAAGATTTTCAGTCACTTTCTTCTGCTCGGTGATGTCCCTGGTTACACCGATTATCCCCGTTACCCTCCCTTCGTCATCTCGCAAAATACTCATTTTCTCAGATGCCCAGTAGCTTCTCCCGTCACGGGCCTTTACTTTATATTCTATGACCTGCATCTCGGCCTCTCCTTCCAATAGAGACCGCATGGCAGCCTTCTGGCGCTCGGCGTCCCTGCCGTCCATTCCCAGACCGCCTGCATACTCTTCTCCCTGTGTAATCAAACGTATTATCTCGTCCGCTTTGAGACCCGTATACAGCTCAATTGATGGGCTGATATAGAGCGGTTTCAAATCCAGGCCGACGGTCCATATCACGTCCAGGGAATTCTCCGCCAGCAGGCGGTACCTCTCCTCGCTCTGCTTCAATGCCTCGGCGGCCCTCTGCCTCTCGGTTATATCGGTCATCAGCACCAGGACGGCCGGTTTACCCTCCCACTTAAAAGTGGTGGCCCTTATCTCCGCCCATTTTATCGATCCGTCCTTGTCGATAAACCTGAAGGGATACAGTGACGGGACGCTTT
>JBAZLT010000283.1:0-3177 GCA_041650115.1 Dehalococcoidia bacterium
AATCGTGCGGCAGATGCACGCCCTGTCGCGAGGGCACCGAGGTCATGCTGGAGATACTGGGCAGACTGGTGCGGGGAGACGGCGAAGCGGGAGATATAGACAAACTGGAGGACCTGGCCAGGGCCATGGCACTGGCTTCGATGTGCGGCCTGGGGCAGGCGGCGGCCGTGCCCGTGCTGGACTCGCTCAAACATTTCCGGGATGAATATACCGACCTGATCGACCAGTCCCTGTTCCTGCGCAGCTACCTGGGCAGCGAATTATATGAATCTGAGGAGGCCGTTATATGACCAGACAGTCGAAAATCGAAAGAGAACGAATGCAGGAGATGTTCGACAACCTGGGAGCGGACAGGTATCCGCTCAAGGAATATAAGAATATAGGCAAGAAACTCCCCCGCAAGCTGGACGGGCCGCCCAAGGCTACCGGTGAGGCTGTCTATACCATGGACGTACAGTTCCCCGGCATGCTGTACATGCGCTTTCTAACATCGCCTTATCCTCACGCCAGTATACTCCGGATGGACACCAGTAAAGCCGAGAAGCTGCCGGGAGTAAGGTATATACTGCGCTACGATGATCCCGAGATGCCGGAGGCGGCCAACATCGGCCAGATGGCGGGATTCTTCGGCACCGACAGGCCGCTTCCCAAGGTTGCCCATTTTGAGGGAGAGCTGGCGGGCGCCGCCGTAGCCGCCGATACCGAGGCCATCGCGGAGGAAGCGCTCTCACTGATCGAGGTCGACTGGGAGGAGCGGCCTTTCAACCTGGATGTGGAGAAGGCTGCCGAACCGGATGCGCCGCTGTCCTTTCCGGAACGCTACGCAGACTCGAACCACTGGAACAAGGGCGTCATCGATACACTGGTAAAGGGTGATGCCAAGAAGGGATTTGCAGAAGCGGATAAGATTGTTGAATTTAAAATCGTGCGCCGCCTGCATACCGGGATGGGACCGGAGCGCCAGTGCGGAATCTTCAAGTGGAACGGGGATTGCCCCGAGGTATGGCTCAAGCAGCAGAGGGCGCATCTCCCCAAATATCAGATCTCCAGCTGGTACGGCGGGGTACCCATGGATAAAATTCAACTGCACATGCCTTATCAGGGGGGGAGCTTCGGAGGCTGGACCTGTGTTGAATCGTTAATGGGGCCGCACTTCTGCGCCGGCCTGGTGGCAAGGAGAACGAGAAGGCCGGTGAAATATATCCTGAACCGCAGGGAGGATTTTAACGTCGGCTCCATGGACGCAGGTACCTATTTGATCAAGGTTGGCTTTAAAAACGACGGCACGATCACAGCCGTCGACGGCACACTCTTAAACCTTAACGCGTACATGCCGATTTTTTTCCCCGCTCTGCATATCCATGAAAATACCCGCGTTCAAAATATGAATTCCCAGGTTAAAGCTATATGGGTCAACAAGCCTGAGACCGTCCCCACACGCTGCGAGCTTCTGCCGTCTTGTCTGTCCTTTACCATGATCATGGACCATGTCGCAGCCGAGCTGGGGATGGACCCGATCGAGGTGGCACTCAAAAACGACGGCTGCGAGGGCCATGACATGGAGTGGGTCAACCAGGAAAAGAAACAGCGTGGATTCGAAGTTCGCGACAGCCTGAAAGAATGCGTGGAAAAAGGCAAGGCCGAGTTCAAATGGGACCAGTCATGGCACAAGCCCGGCGCCCGCAAGCTCCCCAACGGGAGGATGCACGGGGTCGGCTTCACCTGGACGCAGGAATGGGGCGACTCGCTGGGCAGCAGCGAAGTTGCCATACGCATCGAACGAAAAGACGGGACTGCCACCATACTATCCATGGGTTGCGACCAGGGTGTCAATGCGGAGGAAACCTACTGCCAGATTGTAGCGGATGAGCTTGGCTTCCGTCTCGAGGATGTGCATTATAACCCGCAGGTTGATCCGGGATTTTACAGGATGACGCCCGGTTCCTCAACCAATATGTCCATTAACGGTTGGGCGGTGCGCCATGCGGCCAGGATTTTAAAACAGCGGATACTGGAAACGGTCACCAGCCCGACATCGGTGACACAGCGAGGCAGCTTTCAGCCCATGTTCCCCGATACAAAACCGGAGGACCTGGACATCAAAGACAGCATCATTTTCGTCAAAGCAGACCCCTCCATGCAGATGCCCATGTCCGACGTCCCGAAACGCGGAAGCCTGGCCGGACCGATGTCCGAGGCGGAGGCTTTCGGTGTAAGGAACTCCTGGGTACAGCCGCTGTTTGCCGATGCTTTCCATGTGCAGCACGGCGCGGTCAACCCTAATAGCCCCAGGCCGCGGATATGCCGGCAGGCTCACTTCATGGAGGTTGAGGTCGACACTGAGACGGGCGAGGTATTCGTCACCAGGGTGGTCAACGTCAACGACGTGGGAAAGGCGATCAATCCCATGAGCTGCTGGGGGCAGCAGTACGGCGGCAGCATCATGGGAGTCAGCCGCGGCAAACTGGAGGAAATGATATACGATCCGGCAACCGGTGTGCTGCTCAACGGCAACCTGATCGACTACAAGGTGGCCACCATGAAGGATATCGGACCGATCGGGACCTTACTGGTGGAAACCGGCATGGGCTACGGCCCCTACGGTTTGATCGGCCTGGGCGAGGATATTGCCACGGTTTTGCCGGGTCTGATCGCGCCGGCCGTCTTCAACGCCATCGGTGTCTGGATCGAAGACTTCCCCATAACACCGGACAAGGTATTGAAAGCGCTGGGCAAAATCTAGCAGAAAAATATTGAGGAGGACGATAACTTGAGTAAAGAAACCAGGACTTTCACCTGCCCCTACTGCGGGGAATCGCTTGGCACGCAGGACGGGCTTAAAAGCCATGTATTCAAATCGCACAAGGGCCGCGGCCTGCCCGCAGCGGAGGGCCGCATCAAACTGATTATCAACAAGGCCGAGCACACCTTCCTGGTGGAGCCCAGCTGGACCCTCTACTACCTCATCCACGACAAACTGGGACTGACGGGCTCCAAGCAGTTCTGCGACCGCGGCGCCTGCGGCTCCTGCACCATGATCGTGGACGGCAGGCCCGTCCTCTCCTGCATGATGCTGGCCATCGAGTGCGACGGCAAGACCGTCGAGACCGTCGAGGGCGTCGCCGCCGAGGGCCATCCGCTGATCGAGGCCTATGTCAACAACCACGCCATGCAGTG
>JBAZLT010000284.1:0-3175 GCA_041650115.1 Dehalococcoidia bacterium
CGGTTTCCGGCGCGCTTATCGGGCTCAGCTACTCCGGAAAACATGGGAAAAAGCTGCTGGCCGGCTTTGCCGGTGGTAGGACCGGCAGCGAAGTCCTGCCGTTGGAGGACGTCCACGGCAAAGGCAGGCAGCATCGTTTTACGAGCTCCGGCCGTGCGGACGGCCTCGAGCTGGCTTACCTGATCAATCTGTATGACGACAGGCCTTTCTTTTTAATGCGCCTTGATGTGTCCAACATCGGCGGCACGACGGTCCACCTGCACGATATGCATTTGCTGCAAGCCGAAGCCGGCGCGGGGGGAAGCGTGAATTTCGCTGGCGGCGGGCCGTTGAATTTCTTCAAGGTCGGCTGGCACGACTGGGTCTACTCCGGTTTGCGACACGCAAACGAACGGGATGTACGTTCAATGCTTATTATGCGGCCTTTCATCAGCAAGCAGCTATATAATCCGGCCCTGCCCATAGGCAAAGCAAAGGGAGAATACTGGGGTGATGGCTGGGGCATGCTGACAGACCTTAATTCGGCCCTGCTGGCCGGCTTCGCTTCTACTGCAGATCAGTTCGGCGTGCTGCACGTCAATTGCAGAAGCACCGCCGCGGAGTTGACATTGACGGCGCAGGCAGACGGCATTTTGCTGGAGCCGGGAGAGACGTTCAAATCCGAATGGGGTTATCTGCAGTTCGTAGATCTGCCCTGCGCTGATCCCGCGGCCGATTTCGTCCAGGCCGTGGCAAGACAGATGAAGGCGCGTGTCCCGGTCACACCCCCGCCGGCGCAGTGGACGCACTGGTACCATTTCTTCCAATCCATCACCGCCGACCTTTTTATCGCCAACCTGAACACCATCGAAAGCATCAGGGAGACGATACCCTTTAAAATAGTCCAACTCGATGACGGCTACCAGTCGGCCTGGGGAGATTGGACCATATGCAATGCCAAGTTCCCGCATGGCCTGGCGCATCTGTCCGACAGCATCAAGGAAAAAGGATATACTTCGGGGCTATGGCTGGCGCCGTTCGTGGTAGATCCACGCTCAAAGACGGCGAAGCAGCATCCGGAATGGCTGGTCAAGGATGAGAAGGGCAAGCCGATCGTCAGCGGCTATTTCTATGATTTTTACGGTCATGCTCTGGATCTGACGCAGCCCGAAGTGCTGGAACACGTGCGATCGCTGCTTGAGACCATTGCCAGCAAGTGGGGCTACGGCTTTGTCAAAACCGATTTCGTTTATTCCGGCGCCTTGCCGGGCGTGAGGCAGAATCCCAAGATGACGCGCGCCCAGGCTTTCCGTAAAGGCATGGAAGCTGTGCGAGCAGGTATAGGGGAAGAGACCTTCCTGCTGGGCTGCGGATGTCCTTTCGGCCCGGCGGTGGGCATTGTCGATGCCATGCGCATAGGTCCCGATACTGCCCCCAACTGGACTCCCTACCTGTGGAGCGTCAAGTGGGCGACTCCTATCATTAAGAGCGAGAACTCAATAGGTTCATTGCGCAACAATGTCCGCCATACGATCAATTTGAGCACACTGCATCAGCAATGGTGGTGGAATGACCCCGACTGCCTGATGGTGCGTAACTATGACACAACGCTGACTGATGCTGAGGTTATCAGTAACCTCAGCCTGGTGGGGCTGTCCGGAGGTTTGCTCATAAGCAGCGACGACCTCACCCGGCTCCCTGTGGAGAGGCAGAAACTGGTGGCGCTGCTCACACCGCTGATGGGAGTCAGCGGGCGGCCGCTGGACCTGCTGGAGCGCGAGCTGGCCGAGCTCTACTCATTGCCTCTGAATAAAAACGGTATGAGCTGGCACGATGTGGCAGTCTTTAACTGGAGCGATAAGCCGGCGGAGCGCAGCCTGGACCTGGCGCGGCTGGGCTATGAGGCCGGGCAAAGAGTGCACGTTTTCGATTTCTGGCAGAAGAAGCACAGTCTGCAGCAGGCAGGCAAAATTGAACTGGGTACAATCCCCTCCCACGGCTGCCGTATGCTGCGCATCTGTCGATCGGGGGAAGCTCCCGTCCTGGTGGGAGATACACTTCATATTACGCAGGGATGCGAGATCGAGTCCTGGCGGGTCGCCGGCAAGGCCCTGGAGATAGGGACCATCGACCTCGGGCGCAGGGTGCAGGGCTCTCTCTGGCTGGCGCTCCCGGGCAGGCCGGTCTCGGCAAGCTGCGGCAACACCGTCCTGAAATTCGAAAGGGAAAACGATGATATATACAGGCTGGACCTGGATTTCCAGGGCCGGGCCGGAATAAAAATGCAATGGGAATAGGAGGGCCGCTTCCATGACCAAGTCTAAATACCCATGGTTTGTATTCGGGACGTTCTTTGCCTTCATGTTGTTTCAACAGGCCGAACGGCTGGTTATCGGACCGTTGACCACGCCCATCATGGACGAGTTCCAGATAAACCAGGCGCAGATGGGGCTGGTCTTCTCAGGCGCGCTGCTGGTGGGCGCTATTCTTTACCCTATCTGGGGTTACCTGTATGACCGCTTCGCACGCACCAAGCTGCTGGCGCTGGCGGCCCTCATCTGGGGCGCCACAACATGGTTGAGCGCCTGGGTGCGCACCTTCCCCCTCTTTGTGGTGACACGCTCATCCACCGGTATCGCCGACTCCAGCTATCCCGGCCTGTACAACATAACCAATGATTACTTCGTGCCCAAGGAGCGCGGCAAGATCATGGGTCTGCTGCAGATCGCGCAGCCCATGGGATATCTTGTGGGTATGGTACTGGCGCTGATACTGGGCGAGATGATCGGCTGGCGGGGTGTGTTTTACGTCACGGGCGCCGTGGGCTTCGTGCTGGCCGTAATCATCTTCTTCGGCGTAAAGGAGCCGCAGCGCGGCAGCACCGAGCCGGAGCTGCAGGGCATTGACCAGAAGGGCGACTATAAGTTCAACTGGCAAACCGCAATAGGCCTCTTCAAGAAGAAATCGCTGATCTTCATTTTCCTCAACTGCTTCACAGGCGTCTTCCCCTGGCAGGTGCTGACCTTCTGGTTCTTCCGCTACCTTGAGACCGGGCGCGGCTACGATTCCACCACGGTGCTGATAACAATGGTTATAGCGGTTTTGATGCTGGCCGCAGGATATCCCATCGGTGGCCTGCTGGGAGACTATTTCTTCAAGCGCAATCCGCGTGGCAGGATGATCGTCAGTGCGGCTG
>JBAZLT010000285.1:0-3173 GCA_041650115.1 Dehalococcoidia bacterium
TGCCCCACCAGTTTGTCCATCTCACCGATGAACTTATTAAATTGATGGGTAAGGAATTTGACAGCGGTCTCGGCATTGATAATTGGCACATCTATGATAATGGTGGCGGGTGTTTTATTAACATATCGCCAGACGTCCCACAACCGCACAAGCTCCTGGTCCCAGTCGGTCGCCACTACCGCGTCCAGGAACTCCAGGCGGTCCGTGAGCAGCGCTTCCAGTACATGGTTGCAGTACAGGCAGGTGTCGGCGGGCCTCCATTCGTTGGCATGCGGAGTGCCGGCCTGCCAGGTGCCGAAAACACGCCAGGGCAGTACGCCCGCAGCATGTACGATCTCCTCCGGGATATAGGAACACAGCAGCCCGGCGACTTTTTTACCGTCCTTCTTCCATTGCAGGGCATATTTGGTCCTGTTGGCCTCAAGTCCAAGTGTTGTAAGTTCCTTCAAGCCTTTTTCAGAACTCAGTGTTGTGTGCATAAAATCCTCCGCTTTACTAAAATATTAGATCCGGGCCGGACATGGAATAATTAAGATGCATACACATTCTAATACAGCATCACACACTCTTGCCGATCTCAGGGTAATATTGTATTATACTCGCATTAAAAATGTCAATATAAATTTAATCAGTATGGATATATACAACTTTGTAATACATCAGTAAGACTTAAATGTTGTTGGATATCTTTGACGAACGCAGCTACAAGGTGTTATCATAAGTAAAATACTTTTGAGAAGCGATAGAAAATATGCCGAAAGCGAAAAAAATCACTGAAGTCGGGCCTTCTTCGGAGCAAATGTGGGTTGTCGTTAATTTCGCTCAGTCCTGGAACACCTGGGCCAAGGCGCTTGAGCGAAGTTTGCGCCCCGGCCAGTTAACCGTTTCCCAGGTGACCACATTGCAGGCTTTGTATTATGCCAAAAGACCTTTAAGCCCAACGGAGATTTCCCACGTGCTTCCGCTGGAAACCCATTCGGTCAGTCCCCTGCTGGACAGGTTGCACAAGCGAAAAATAATCACGCGGCGAAGGTCCAAGACCGACCGGCGTGCCGTCGAAGTGGAGATGACTCCCAAGGGAGTGGCGCTGTTATCGGATCTCGGCGCCGGCATCAGAGATGCCATGGAGAGAGTATTTTACACTCTAACAGCAGAGGAACGAGAGATATTGGTTAAACTGACGCAGAAAATCAGCAATGCAGCGGTTGATTATCTGGGGGCGAATAAAGAGCATCTAGCTGCCAATGCCAAGATGATGTCCGGTTTGTCCAACGGCAGCGTGATTCTATCGCCGTCAAAATCCAGGAAGACGAAGCGGAAGAAAAGCTCCTGAAAATGCACTTCAGCTAACTCCCTTCAAATAGAGAAAATGAAGATATCTATACGTCTAAATATGGAGGCTTTCTGACATGGACAAGACTTATGCCTCGGTAGAAGAGGCGATCGCGGACATCCCTGACGGCGCTACCATAGCCTTTGGCAGCTTTTTCACCGCGGGCAAGCCCACGGCACTGACCAAGGCGCTGGCCAAAAAAGGGGTAAAAGACCTCACGATAGTCGTGCAGCAGGTGGGAACCGGCAACGAGGAGATGCTCGAGCTGGTCACTAACGGCCAGATTAAAAAGGCCATCTGCAATTATCCCTTCCCGCGCTCGGCCAGCAAGGGCGCCCAGCACCCCTTCGAGCAGGCTGTGCGCAACGGCAAGATCAAGCTCGAGATCTATCCCATCGGCACCTTTGTCGAAAAGCTGCGCTGCGCCGGGGCCGGCATACCCGGTTTCTATACGCCGACCGGTGTCGGCACAGTGGTGGGTGAAGGTAAAGAGGTGCGGGTGTTCAACGGCATTGAATGCCTGCTGGAGCTGGCGCTGCCTGTGGATTACGCCTTTGTGCATGCCTGGAAAGGCGACCGCGAGGGCAACCTGGTCTACCGCTTCACCGCGCAGAATTACAACAACGCCATGGCCATGGCGGGAAAGGTCACCATCGCCGAGGTTGAGACGCTGGTGGATGCCGGTGAACTCGATCCTAATTTTATCCACACACCCGGAATATTTGTAAAGAGGGTGGTGGAGACGGGCCGGCCCGAGTTTAACTCGGCCGCGGTCTAAGATTCTAAATATCCGGAGTTTGATATGAGCAAGATGAGTAAAGTCGTTGTACCGGAGATGCCTCCGCTGGAGCGTGAGATGATCGCCCTGCGCATAGCCAATATGCTTGAGGACGGATCATATGTCAACCTGGGTATCGGCATACCCACGCTGGTCTCTAACTGGATAGAGGGGCGCGATATCATCATACAGGCTGAGATCGGCATGCTGAAATGCGGCCCGCTGGCAGACGAGGGGGAGCAGGACCAGGACCGCATCAATGCCAGCTGCCAGTTTGTGCATGAGATGCCGGGATGCAGCTATTTTAATGTGGAAACTTCGTTTGCCATGATACGCGGCGGGCGCATGGATGTGGCGGTGCTGGGTGCCCTTCAGGTTTCGGCCAAAGGCGACCTGGCCGGCTGGAATAATCCTGCCCGCGGCCTGGGCAAGACCGGCAACATCGGCGGCTCGATGGATCTCGCCGTGGGCGCCGCCAAACTGATCGTCGCCATGGAGCATTTCACACCGGGCGGCGAGCCCAAGATACTTGACGTCTGCAATTACCCGCTGACGGCCAAGGAGTGCGTGGATGTGATCGTCACCAACTATGCGCTCATCGAGGTCACACCCAAAGGCCTGGTGCTCAAAGAGGCCATACCCGGCATCACAGCGGAGGATGTGCAGAAGATGACGGCGGCCAAGCTGATAGTGGCCGACGATTTCCATGAGATGGAGCTGTAGCTCGATTTTGCAACAAGACTGAATTGAGACTAAAATAATAGTCCGGAGGGATTTAACGATGGCCAATCAAATCGGCAAGAAATACATCTGCAGCAAGTGCGGCTCCGAGTTCATCGTCACCAAGGGCGGCAACGGACAGGTTACCTGCTGCGGTAAGCCCATGGACCAGAAGAAATAAAAGTATTTTACCTTTTACAGGAGAGATAACATGGCAAACCAGCTTGGCAAGAGATTCAAGTGCGAGGTCTGCGGGTCCGAGGTGCTGTGCACCAAAGCCGGAGAAGGCACCATCAGCTGCGACGGCAAAGAGATGGAGCTGCAGAAGCCCAAGGCGCTCCC
>JBAZLT010000286.1:0-3148 GCA_041650115.1 Dehalococcoidia bacterium
AGGCGTATCAAGTATACAGGACGCGGCCAGACAGGCAGTGGCAAGGGCTACGGGCGAAGGTTATCTGCGTCCTCATCTCGTGCATCCCCTGACAATGAGGAATCCGTTGAATAATGTGGGGGTTCACGCTCCCGCCGTCCATATTCAGTTCGATCCCTCAATCGATTATATGGAGATTGTCTCAGTCTGCAAGGGAGGCGGCGGCGAGCTGTTTGGAGGAATTCAAAGAAACATGGCCGAGGCCGACGGCAAAAAAGGCATAATAAAATTTGTTATGGATTGTTTTATGCACACATCCTACTCAGGTAAGACCTGCCCTCCCGGTATTATAGGCATCGGCATTGGAGGCACCACGGCGACGTCAGCGCAGCTTGCTCTTGAAGCTGCATGCCTGCGCACCATAGGCAACCGTCATCCGGACAAGGATATTGCGGAACTTGAAGACGACCTGCTGGAACAGTTTAACCAGCTGGGCATCGGTCCCATGGGTATGGGGGGCAAGACCAGTGCCCTGGATGTGCATATCGAATATGCTCTGACCCACTTCGCCGGCATATCCGTGTCCTTCAATACTTTTTGCTGTGTGATACGGCGAGCCACCGCCCGCCTGGATCCGTCGGGACAGATTGAATATGGTGATGCGCCCAGCTGGAATTATCGCTAAGAGGTGTAAGATGGAAATTAAAAGACTAAAGATTCCACTGAGTGAAAACGATGTTCGAACCCTCAAAATCGGAGATCTGGTAACGTTAACCGGCCTGTTATTTACGGGCACAGAGGTTTTTCATAAAAGGGCATTCGAGAAGAACGTTACGCCGCCCATAGATTTCAAAAAGCTGAACGTAATGGCCCATGCTCCACTGAGTATCAAGCGAGGCGCAAGCGGTGAATGGGAACCGATGCAATGGGATAAATTTGCCATCATGGTAACGGCGGGAAGCCGTTTTGAACCCTATTTACCGAAGATTATCCAAAGCCTTGGCCTTAGGGCGGTTGTCAGCAAAGGCAGCATGGGCGAACAAACTAAAAAAGCGATGGCGGAGTTTGGCTGTGTGCACCTGACCGAGAATTCCCGGTTGGACAAGCCGGGAACGGCCGATACGGTAAAACGGGTTATAGAGTCATATGGATATGATGAAGTGGGGCCATTTGAGGCGACCTGGGTATTGGAAATCGAGGATTGGGGGCCGCTGGTGGTTGATATCGATGCCCATGGAAATAACCTGTTTGACCAGATCGAGCAGGTGGCAGTTGAGCGAATGAAAAAAACTTACGCCCACTTCAATATACCGCTGGATTTTCGCTATTCCATGGCCCTGCCCGATTCCAAAGAGGAGAGCTATTTTTCGCGGTAAAGGCATGATTAAACCGTTGTCGATTTGAGATTCAAGCAAACAATTCATGGTCGCCTATGCAGTATAATTGGCATGCGATAAATGCGCTGCTGTTATCGTTGCAGGAGGAGGAAGGCCATGAAGGTAGTGTATCACCCCCGCTATACGGATGTTTACGAAAGCGACCCCGCCGCAGCTCCGGGACGTATGGAAGCGATAGTGAAAGAGCTGGGCGGCTTCGATTTCGTCGAACCGCAGACCGCCAGCCTTGACGACATCCGGCTCTGCCACACGCCATTCCACATAAGCTATGTACAGCGTTACGGCGATGTATTTGATGCAGCCTCGCTGGCCGTCGGCGGCGCCGTCCTGGCCTCAGACCTTGCCATGAAGGGAGAGCCGGCGTTCGGATTGATCCGTCCGCCCGGCCATCATGCCAGCCCGGACAGCTGCTGGGGCTTCTGTTTCTTCAATAATATGGCTATTGCCGTCACCAGGCTGCTCGAACAAAAGCGGATTAAAACGGCCCTGATACTGGATTTCGACCTGCACTTCGGCGACGGCACAGCCAATATTTTCGGAGGCAAACATGAAGTGACCTATTTCCATCCTGAGGACGGGGACAGGCAGGAGTTCGTAGACCACGTGGGACGTTTACTGGGCCAGTCCTCTGCCGACATCATAGCGGTGTCCGCCGGATTCGACCGCCATATCAACGACTGGGGCAGGCTGCTGACCACAGAGGATTACAGGACAATAGGCCAGCATGTTAAGGACTTCGCCGTGAAAAAATGTGGGGGCCGGCGTTTCGGACTGCTGGAGGGCGGCTACAACCACGACGTACTGGGCAAGAATGTCCGAGCCTTTCTGGAGGGGATGGACTAAGCGCGGGTTGCCCGGCTACCCACGGCGTGGGGAGACGGATGCGCGTTTGCCCACTCAACGTATCAGAGTGAGGGAGTAAACACCCATAATAAGAGCGTACAGGATGGCAGCTGCGAGCGGTACTGCGATGACAATCAACGCGGGCAGCAGTTTGTTTTTGCTATACAGTATGACTGAAGCGATGAGGCAGCTAGACGCAATCGCCCCGTATGCCAGCAGCGGCGCCACTATCATCCAGACAGAAGGATCTTTTTCCGATCCCGGCTTATCAAAGGCAAACAGTGACGTGAATGCGACCAGAGCCCAGGGCAGCAACGAGACTGCAACAATCACCAGCAGGATAATCGTCGCAGTTTTGATCTTCTTATTCTCCATCTAGTTCTCTCTTTGTTCTATTGCTGGGGTGGGGGTGGTGTAGGTGCGTTAGGGACCCAGGCCGAGCTGGGGCCGCCCGAATACGTGCCCATCTGGTTGCCTGCCACAAACGGGCCGGCCTGTTGCCAGCAGTTGCTGCAGCCCTGCCACCATCCCGATCGCCACCCGTTGCGCCATCCGTTGGACCAGCCGGCACTATAGCCGTTGTTGTAGCCTATCTGCTGGCCCTGGGCTTCGCCCTGGGCCTGTCCCTCGGCTTTGCCTTTAGCCAGACCGGCCGAGTAACCTTTATCATAACCGGCTGTTTCACCGTCCTGCTTGCCCTGCTGATAGCCGGCTGTCTGACCCCTGCTGTAACCCTCCTGCGTGCCGGTTGCCGTGCCATCGGCATTTCCCTTACTGTAACCGGACTTGTATCCGGTATCCAGGCCCATCTGATAAGCGCCATATCCAACTACTGCAAGCGCAACTATGATCAGGATTACAATGACCGCAATCGTACCGCTACCTAAAGTCATTTCATACCTCCTTGATATCCGCGTCAATATATTAGA
>JBAZLT010000287.1:0-3132 GCA_041650115.1 Dehalococcoidia bacterium
CAGCAACTGGATGATCTTCTCGGGCAAGCGCACCGAGTCGGGCAAGGCGGTCTTCACCGGCAGCCCGGACCTGGCACCCACCATACCTGCGCTGTTCTACCTGGTCCACCTGAAGGGCGGCGACTACGACGTCATGGGAGGCTCGATTCCGGGTGTCCCTCTCATCAACGTGCTGGGATTGAACCGGTATTTTGCCTGGAGCACGACCAACGGACGGGGCGATGAGATGGACTTCTTCGTTGAAAAGATAAATCCCGCCAACGCTGACCAGTACCTGACCGAGGACGGATATGAGAATTTTCAGATCGTTGATGAGACCATCAGGGTGAAGGGCAAGGATGGGATAAGAGAGGAGAAACTGCGGATCAGGATATCACGGCACGGCCCCATCATCTCCGATGTGATGCCGCGTGCGCCCGCCAACTGCGCCATGATGTGGCTGGGACTTCAGCCGCACCTCGGCATCATGGAAGGTTTCGTCGCGATGAATAAAGCCCGAAATTTCGATGAGTTCCGGCAGGCATTGAGCGTGGTGCGTACGCCTACACTCGATTTCGGCTATGCCGATATTTATGGAAATATAGGTTACCAGTACATGGCGACGCCGCCCGTACGCAAAGCGGGCGACGGCACGCTGCCGGTGCCGGGAGAGGAGGGCAAGTACGATTGGACCGGCTACGTCCCCTTCGATAAACTCCCCTACGATCTAAATCCCGGCCAGGGGTACGTGGCATCCTTCAATAACGTCCCCAAAAAAACCGACTACCATATCACCAATTACTGGATGATCGAGCGCGCACTGCGATTCGACCAGATCGTAAAAAGCAAGGAGAAGTTCACCTTCGACGAGATCAGGAAGATGCAGCTGGACAATGTTTCGGTCGAGGCACAGGACTGGGTGCCTCTTGTCCTGGCGGCCTGCAGCGGTTCAGACGACCTGAAGCCGGCGCTTAACCTGTTCAAGGGCTGGAACTACTCCTCCGATATAAACAGCCCGGCAGCCACGCTTTTCAACGCGTTCTATAAGCACATGATACAGAATACACTCGGAGACGAGATCGGCGCCAAGCTGACTGCCGAGCTGATACAGGATTACCAGATTTACATACCCGACAGGCTTCTTACCAAGACGATGAAAGACAACGACAACGCTGTTTTCGATGACGTTGCGACCGCTGCCATGAGGGAAACCCGCGACGATATAATCAGGAAGAGCATGAAGGACGCGGTAGCCGAGCTGTCGGCCAGGCTGGGGAACGATCCCGCAAACTGGCAGTGGGGAAAGGTTCACCAGATGACATTCAAGCATCCCCTCGGCAGTAAGTTGTCGTTCTATAACCTGAGCCCCATCCCGGTCAATGGCGACGACTACACGATAAACTCGGGCGCATGGGACAGCAAGAATCCTTACGCCATGGATTCCGGCGGGGTCATCAGACAGGTGGTGGATATGTCCAATCTCGACAACTCCACCATTATGAGCCCTCCGGGGCAGTCCGGACTCTATCTGAGCCCCTATTACAATGACCTGGCGCAGATGTGGGCCAATGGGCAGCAGGTGCCGACGCATTTCCTCTCGGCAGCGGAGCTGCCGCAGGTTTTGACACTGCAACCTTAAACAGGAGGTCTATCTTGAAACTATCGGGTAAGGTAGCCCTGATCAGCGGAGGGGACAGGGGCATAGGCAGGGGAATTGCGCTGTCTTTAGCGAAGGAGGGCGCCGATATCGCCTTCACTTACCGGCGCGACGCCGAGTCCGCCAAATCAACGGCCGCGGAGATAAGCTCGCTGGGACGCCGTGTGCTGTCGGTACAGGCCGATGTGACCGATTATGGGCAGGTCAAGGCGGCTGTGGCCAGGACCGTGGAAACCTTCGGCAGGATAGACATACTGGTCAACAACGCCGGCATAGCCTCGCGCGGACGCTTCACCGCGGACACAGAGGCAGAGGAGATGGAGCGGTTGTTCAGGGTGCACGTGATGGGCGCCTTCTATTTCATCAAGGAGGCGCTCCCGGTGATGAGGAAGCAGAAGCGGGGGGACATCATCAACATATCCTCAGTCAGCCCCTTCAGTTGCATGGCGGGCCACGGCCCCTACGCGGTCGCCAAGGCCGGGCTCAACGCGCTGTCCTCGGTGCTGGCCAAGGAGGAGTTGAAGAATAATATCAGAGTCAACACTATCGCCTGCGGACTGGTGGAGACCGACATGGGCACGAGACTGGTAAAAGGCATGGGCATGGACCTCAAGGACCTGGCCGGCACCCTGCCCTTCGGGCGTGTCTGCAGCCCGCAGGACGTGGGCAGCCTGTGCGTTTTCCTCTGCTCCGACGAGGGCGGGTATATCTCGGGACATCCTATATTTTTAGACGGCGGAGCAGTCTATTAGTACCATATAAATAACTTACTGTTTGAGGAGGTTGAGGCATGGTGAATGATCCGTATGCCGGTTATTACTGGAGGAAGTCCTTCGACCCGCACGTTAAAAGCCGTTTCGAATACCCGGAGAACAAGATGTTTCACGACCTTTTCCTGGAGGCCGTGGACGAGGTGCCGGATATCACCGCGGTCAACTATATGGGCAGGGAGATAACCTTCAGGGATATAGACCGGCTATCAAATGGTTTTGCTGCTTACCTGATAAAGCAGGGATTGAAACCGGGTGATGTTGTGGGCGTATATTCACTCAACCTGCCGGCCTATTACATCGCTATACCGGCCATCTCAAAGGCGGGCTGTGTGCTCACGGGGGTAAGCCCCCTGCTGACGCCCAGGGAGCTGGAGTACCAGCTCAAGGATTCAGGCGCAAAATTACTGCTGGCGCTGGACGTTTTCTGGGGCAATATCAGCCAGGTCCTCGATAAAGTAAAACTCAAGGCCATAGCGCTCACGGGCTTCAGCGATTTTCTGCCCGCCGAGCAGCCGCTCAAATTGCCCGAGTCCTCCACACCAGTATTCAGATTCACTGATATCATGCAGGAGTATCCCGATGATGCGATCAATATCAGGATCAAGGGGGAGGACCCGCTGCTGATGCAGTATACCGGCGGCACGACCGGACCTTCCAAGGGCGCGGTGTTAACCCACAACAACGTCGTACGCCATATGATACAGTGGGGCAACTACGTAGAGG
>JBAZLT010000288.1:0-3120 GCA_041650115.1 Dehalococcoidia bacterium
AGCCGCGCATCCTGGCAATGCCGTCATCACCCGTATATACATCGCCGCGCGACCACCATTTATCGCGGACAAGGGTCAGCAGACGGTTGTAGGCCGGCTTCTTCGACATATCCGCCCTCAGCAGCCCGCCCGGCGCACCCTGCCAGGCTCCGTCATCGGACAGGTCCCACCATGTTATGGCCTGCACGGACGGATGGCTGAAAAGCATGGTATAGAATTTCTCTGCGTAATCGGCCTGCGCGGCCTCACCGTCCGGTGTGGACGGCCACTGGGCCTGTTGTTCCTGCGCCGATATGCCCGTCTTGGGATTGCCGCTCAGCACCGTCACCTCCGTGAAATGTATGGGCGCATCCAGGTCCTTGAACCGCTCACAGATATCCCAGACCTGATACAGCGGCCAGTTGCCGCGGTGCATATGCGACTGGATGCCGATGGCGTCGAATTTACCCTTCTGCCTGACAATGCTCTGCAGCAGATCACGGTAATCCTGGTCGGTGCGGAAATCGTTGATTATCAGCGTCGAAGTCGGACAGGATGCCCTGGCCCAGGTCAGCGCATCGGCGCAGACCGTTGCCGGGGTGCGCTGAGCCATCCATTTGCCCACACGGGTGCTTATCTGCGCACTGTTGGTCGGCTCGTTCACCACATCCCAGTAATCTATCGTTCCGCAAAAGTCACCTGTGATCTCCTTGACCCGCTTCTCCTGGGCTTTTTGCATATCGTCGGGCGCCACCGGCGCCCAGCTGGGTACCGATTCCGCCCAGATAAGGGGATATCCTTTGACCGTTATACCGCGCTTTCTGCACCAGTCGGCCACCATTTTGAGCATGACAGCCGAGGACTGCCCCTGATTGGGCTCATAGCTGTCCCAGTAGAAGGGCGCCGTGCCGTAATTGAAAAGGGAGCTCAGAGCCTGTGCCCAGTCCTGATTCACCGCAGTGGGTCCGTCCACCGCCAGTGGCGAAAGGCCGGCCCCGAAAAGGAAGTCATGGCTCTGCTGCTCGTAATATACGCGGGCGCCCCTCACCGGAACGTTGTTTTCATCCAGCACCGTTATAACGCCGTCACCTTTGCGTATCTTCTCTATTCGGTCTCCCGCGCCCTGCATGATGAACCATTCACGTACCGTGTTGTAAGCCTGAACCATTGCATTGCCCGCGTCGGAACTCTGCGACTGGCAGGCTGCTGCAGGCATAAGCAAAGAAACGGCAAGAATAGTCAGTGCCGCTATATAAAAACATCTCCTGTTCATATTCATCCCGTCATCGAAAATATTTAGTATATTTTAGCACAGCATACAAACCGCCCATGCAAGCCTGATCCGCACCGAGCTTGCATGCCGAATATGCTACTATAATCGTAGAGGTGATTAAAATGGACAACGCAGCAGACGGAGTGACTATCATTGTCATGAGCGGCGACATGGACAAGGTCATGGCAGCTTTCAATATCGCTATAGGCGCCGCAGCTCTTGGTAAGGAGACCGGCATGTTCTTCACCTTCTGGGGCATCAAGGCTATCCAGAAGGGCAACCTCACCGGCAACAGCTTCTTCGGCAGGATGATGGGTCTGTTGAACCGCGGCGGCATAGAGCGGATCGGCCCCTCACGCTTCAATTTCTGGGGCATGGGGAGATGGATGTTCAACCAGATGATGAAGATGCATAAAATGACTCCCTTGGCGGAGCTGCGCAAGACCGCCATTGATCTCGGCGTCAAACTTCTGCCCTGCCAGATGAGCATGCAAGTCATGGAAATCAGGAAGGAGGACCTTATCGAGGAAGCCCAGTCGGCCTGCGGCGTGGCCACCATGCTCGAAATGGCATATCGCTCTAAAGCGACCTTGTTTATTTGATCACCGGGCCAGGGCTCCACCCGGAGGATTACTTTGCATCACCTGCAATGTCTTGCGGATGTGTGCGCCCTGCAGGGACACCGTATGTTATTATGTGACGCATGGAATCCATCCCACTTCTCCGCTACCTTGTGGAAGCCGGAATCGGCGCCAGGCGACAGGTAGTTGCAGCCATCAAGATCGGCCGCGTTGCCGTTAACGGCAGGCGCGCCGAGAGCTATACCATGCCTGTCTATCCTCAGGCGGACAAGATCACATTCGACGGGAAACCTGTGGCCTTCCAGGCCCGCGCCAGGCTGGTGCTCATGCTGAACAAGCCACTGGAAATACTGACCACCACCAGCGACGACCGCGGCAGACGCACGGTGCTGGATATCCTTCCCGCTGAATACCGCGGACTTGGCCTTTACCCCGTGGGACGGCTTGACCACGACACCACCGGGCTGCTGCTGCTAACCAACGACGGCAACCTTACCTACCGCCTTACCCACCCCCGCTTCGAGCTGGGCAAGGAGTACCTCGTTTACATAGAAGGTTCGCTCAGCCGGCAGGAGAAAGAGGTTCTGGAGAAGGGCGTGCTGCTGGACGACGGCATCACCGCCCCGGCCAGGGTCAGGGAGGTCGGCTATGAGCCTCCCTATAATTACAGCATCACCATTCACGAGGGGCGCAACCGCCAGGTCAGGCGCATGTTTGCGCACCTGGGACATACGATCAAAGCCCTTAAACGCATCAGGATGGGCAACCTCAGGCTGGGCGACCTGGCAGAAGGGTCCTTCCGCAGGCTGTCAGCCCAGGAGATAGCATCTTCCCTGCGGCAGCATAAAGAGTAGTTTACGGCTTCAGTTCCATTGACCGGCCCGTCAATGATATGCAGGGCTTGCCCTGTTGTTGTACAATATGCAGGGCTTTGCTCGCAATTAATAAAAATAAGGAGTGTGATTCAATATGGGTAACAGGCTAAAGGGCAAGGTGGCAATCGTTACGGGTTCGGGACGCGGCATCGGTCGTGCCGAGGCCATGGCGCTGGCAGCCGAAGGCGCCAAGGTCGTGGTTAATGACCTCGGGGCAGCTTCGGATGGATCGGGCAAGTCAGCCAGCCCGGCAGAGGAAGTCTGCCAGGAGATCAAGAAGCTGGGCGGCGAGGCCGTACCCAATTTTGATTCGGTGGCCACCTGGGCCGGCGGCGAGAATATCGTGAAGACCGCCATCGACAATTTCGGACGCATAGACATCCTGGTCAACAACGCGGGCATACTGCGCGAC
>JBAZLT010000289.1:0-3113 GCA_041650115.1 Dehalococcoidia bacterium
ATACTTAAAGCACAGCAGAAAGGATTGAGTCGAATACGGAGGTGAAACCGTGGCAGAAGTAGAGATCGGCCTGATCGTAGACTTTTTTGCGAGGCCTGTTGTGGCGGCCATCCAGTTAACCGGTGAACTCAATGTGGGCGACAAGATTCATATTAAAGGCCACACCACCGATATGGAAGTTGTGGTGGACTCCATGCAGATACATAATCAGAATGTTTCCGTCGCCAAGGCGGGAGATTCAGTCGGAATCAGAGTCACGGACAAGGTGCGTCACGGCGACAAGGTCTACAAGGTTACCGATTAAAGGCTAAGATCCCAGACTCTTGATCAGATTGGCCATCTCAATGGCGCTGTTGGCGGCTGCGAAGCCCCTGTTTCCTTCCTTGGCCCCGGCCCTTTCAATGGCCTGCTCCAGATTATCCGCAGTGATGATACCCTGAATAACCGGCATACCGCTGTCCAGACTCAATCTCGATATACCGCGGTTAACCTCCGCGGCGACGTACTCAAAATGAGGGGTACCGCCCCTGATCACACATCCAAGGCAGATAATGGCGTTATATTTGCCTGTTTCGCTCATTTTTTTAGCTGCCAGGGGTATTTCCATGCTGCCGGGCGTCCAGGCGATATCGATATCCTGCTCGCTGACGCCGTGCCTTAGAAGCGAGTCACGCGCGCCTTCCAGCAGCCTTCCCGTTATTATCTCGTTGAAGCGCGAGATCACGATACCGAATTTAAGTCCCTTGCCTGACAGCATACCCTGGTAATTCTTAGACATCTGAGTCCTCCTCGATTATTTCCCCTTCATTAATCGTCGATGGTTAACAGGTGTTCCAGCTTCTCCTGTTTGGTCTTGAGATAATTCTTGTTGTATTCGGTGGGCTTGGCTATCAGACGGATGCTCTCGACCACTTTGAGGCCGTAGCTCTCAAGTCCGATGATCTTTTTAGGATTATTGGTCAGCAGTCTGATATCGTGCAGTCCCAGGTCCGCCAGTATCTGGGCGCCGATACCGTAGTCCCTCAGGTCGGCATCGAATCCCAGGGCAATATTGGCCTCAACGGTATCCAGGCCTTTGTCCTGCAGTTCGTAAGCCTTCAGCTTGTTGTGCAGCCCGATGCCACGTCCCTCCTGCCGCATATAGAGGAAGACGCCCCGTCCCTCACCTGAGATCATGTTCATGGCCATGCGCACCTGCTCGCCGCAATCGCAGCGCAGGCTGCCGAAGACATCGCCTGTTACGCATTCGCTGTGAACACGCACCAGCACAGGCCTGCCGTCAGCCACATCCCCCAGCACCAGCGCCACATGTTCGTCCGTATCCACAGTGCTCCTGTAGGCCATGATGGTGAAATCTCCGTACTTGGTGGGGAACCTGGCCTCGGCCACCTTTTGCACCAGCTTCTCATACTTCCTGCGATAGGTTATCAGGTCGGCGATGCTGACAATCTTGATGCCGTACTTCTCAGCTATTTTCTCAAGCTGGGGCAACCGGGCCATGGAACCATCCTCGTTGAGGATTTCGCAGATGACGCCGGACGGATAAAGCCCCGCCATTCTGGCCAGATCGACAATCGCCTCTGTGTGGCCGGCCCGCACCAGCACACCACCTTCCCTGGCCCGCAATGGAAACATATGTCCGGGCCTGGCGATATCTTCCGCCCTGGTCCTGGGGTCCAGCACAGCCTTCACGGTGGCAGACCTGTCGAAGGCCGATATACCGCTGGTGGTCTTGTTCTTGGCCTCGATCGATACTGCGAAAGCAGTGGTGAATTTGGATGTATTCTCCTGCACCATGGGCGGGATCTGCAGCTCGTCTAGCCTCTTGCCGATAATGGGCATGCAGATCAGGCCGCGGGCCTGAGCTGCCATAAAATTGACCAACTGGGGGGTGACCTTCTCCGCTGCGATGGCAAGGTCGCCCTCGTTCTCGCGGTTTTCATCGTCGACAATGATAATGAACTTGCCGGCGGAGATATCCTTAATAATCTCAGGTATAGGTGATAATGCCATTGAGCTTACCTCGCTTTCAGATAATCATACTGGTCTAACAAGCTGATTATACCCTCTTGCTTGCCTGGATGGTAAAATTTCTCGATGTACTTAGCGATTATGTCAACCTCTATATTTACCTTGTTGCCCTGTTTCAGTATTCCCAGATTGGTCTTCCGCCTCGAATAAGACACCAGCGAGACGGAGAACTGTGAGGTGTTGCAGTCGATCACCGTGAGGCTTACCCCGTTCACGGCGATAAAACACTTTTTAACCAGGTATTTCAATATCTCATCAGGCGCACTGACACTCAGGATGAACGCCTCACCCTCCGGGGTGAGGGATACTACTTTGCCCACGGCATCAACATGGCCCTGTACAAAATGCCCGCCGAAGCGGCCCTGTGCAGGCAGCGCACGTTCCAGGTTGACCTGATCGCCTGCGTGCAACTCTCCGATATTGGTTAATCTCCTGGTCTCAGGCATTATCTCAACCGTGAAAGCGGATTTCGCGATGTCTATCACCGTCAGGCAGGCCCCGTTGACCGAGATACTGTCGCCCAGTGACGTACCGGCCAGAACATCACGGGCCTGCACAGACAGGCTTTTCACGCTCAGCTTCTGAACGGAACCGATCTCTTCGATGATCCCTGTAAACATCAGTCCCTCATGTATATCCGCTGACCAGCAGCTCGTTATCGAATTTTTCGATCCTGATATCCTTCAGCTGCAGCGCGTTCTTGACTTTATCCACACCGCGGCCGCTGACAGCGGTCTTGGCCTCTTCACCACCAATTATAATAGGCGCGATAAAAGCCAGCACTTTATCGACCAGGTGATGGTCGAAGGCATAACCGAGGAGGCTGCTTCCGCCCTCGATCATGACTGTCGTGATCTGCCTTTGCCCCAGCGCCTTCAGAAGCTCCGCTATATCGATCAGCCCCCTGTCGGATTTCAGTACAAGGTATTCGGTGCCTTCCTTTTTCTTTTTCAGTAGCTCTTTGTCAAAATGACCGTCAGCCACCGCTACCAGCGTCTTGCCCGGCTCTGAAAATACCCTGGCCGTGCCAGGAACGCGGCCCCGGCCATCCACTATCACCCTGAGGGGCTGGAGCTTGGCGC
>JBAZLT010000290.1:0-3105 GCA_041650115.1 Dehalococcoidia bacterium
GCGCCCATCCCGTCCAGATGAGGATCTCGCCGAAGTAATTGGGGCATGATATCCAGCGATACAGGCCGCCATAGGGTATTTTATAGCCGGTTTCGCCCGGCATTCGCAGCCTGCCCAGTGTGTAATCGGCATGCCTGTTGATAACGAAACCGGAGACAAAAATCGCTGCTCCCGCCAGGAAGCGCGGATCGGCCAGCCATTGATCGGGATAGCCGCCGGACAGAGTAAAAACGTAGTATCCGTTCAGCCAGGCGTTCATCAGATTGAAGAAGATGCCGGATAACACGATTGAGAGAGGCATTTTATCGTGTGAATTCTTGAGGCTGAAAGGGTAAATGAAGGCACGGTGTATGTAATGTGCCTCCCACATCAGCAGGAAGGTGGCCGAGGTGATGGAGAGCGGCGCTTTCCCCAGTATAAAGCAGGCGGCAAATATCAGGGGCGACCAGGCTTCCATGATCACCCAGGCCAGCTTGCTGTTCACCGAGGGCCCCCACCCGCTCTTTATATGACGGCCATAGGGAGCGGGAATGAACAACAGGCTGATAAAAATGAGGGGACACAGCACCAGCCAGGTAATCAGCAGGATATTGTAAGTAGGATCAGAGGTCATGCTACTGACGGCCCCTTCTCCTGATAAAGCCGTTGTCGACAAACCAGTTGATTGTATCTGAAATGGTCTCCCTGATAGGCCTGGGTTCATAACCAAGTTCGCGTGCGGCTCTGGCATGGCTGATATTGCGGTTGCCGGCCAGGGCCTTCAACGAGACGCTGGTGAAGAGCGGCCTGGATCCTGTCCAGCGGGAAACGGCCGTCACAATCGGGGCACAGGCCACGGCGACCGGCGCCGGGCATACCAGTACAGGCGGCCTTCGGCCCATTATCTGCGCTACGATGGAGGCTATTTCTCTCACCGACAGCCAGGTTCCGGAGAGAAGGTAATTCGCTCCGGCAGGGGCCATCTGTTCAGCCCGGATAGCGCCTTCCGCAACATCTCTGGCATCTACCCAGTCGAAACCTCCTTCCAGCAGCACCGGCACCCTGCCTTCAGCCATCATAATCAGCGCCTGTCCGAAATGCGAAGGCCTGTAATCATAAGGTCCTATGACGGCGGTGGGATTGATGATCACCGCATTAAAGCCCTCAGCGGCGGCCTGCCGCACCAGCCTTTCTCCTGAAGCCTTGGAGATATCGTAAGGCACTGATTTCGGCGATTGCACCAGCGGTCTGTTCTCATCGATCGGCACATCCAGCGGCTCGTTGCAGAAGGCATGTATGGAGCTGAAATGCACAAGCCGTTTAACGTTGTTGCGGCGGCAGGCTTCAATTACGTTGCGGGTGCCTTCAGTATTAACCATGTTGCACCGCATTCTGTCAGTCATCAATATAGATATATAGGCGGCCAGATGGTAAACGACCGAAACGCCATCGAAAGCCCGCACCAGCGAATCGGGATCGTTAACATCACCATTGCAGCGCTCAACTTGCAGGTCATCCAGTCCCAGCGTGCTGCTGTGCGCTACGATACGCACGTCCCGGCCATGGGCGATCAGAGCGCGGACAAGGTTGACTCCCACATGTCCCGATGCTCCGGTTACGGCTGTAATCATAAAAGGAAAAAAGTAGTTGGAATAGAAAGTTTCTGCAAGTTTAAATAGGTGCGCCTTCCATGTCAAATGTGTGTTCGCAGACGATAAAAGGACTACGGGAGAATGCATTGATTAAGCGGAATTATATTGATATTATAAATGCTATGCCTGAAACAGGTTCATTTACACTGGATGATGTATTCCATCCTCGCAGTGTGGCCATCGTCGGCGCTTCGCCCGACAATATCATGACTTTTGCGGCCTGGGCCGTCAGCTCGTTGAAGGCGGCCGGCTTCCCCGCCATTTACCCGGTGAATCCCAGGCACAGCGAGGCTTTCGGGCTCACCTGCTATCCTTCAGTATCGGCTATACCAGGACCGGTGGACCACGTCATCGTGTGT
The DNA here is from genome assembly GCA_041650115.1 of Dehalococcoidia bacterium. Classification (GTDB taxonomy): domain Bacteria; phylum Chloroflexota; class Dehalococcoidia; order GIF9; family UBA5629; genus CAIMUM01. The sequence goes on from JBAZLT010000290.1 coordinate 1,991, forward strand.
ATCCCCGTAGGAAAATCCATGGACGTGCTGGATGATTGCGCCAGGAAGGGCGTGATGTCTGTGCATTTTTTCACCGCCGGGTTCAGCGAGAGCGGGGACAGGGCTCGCGCCGATCTGGAAAGGGATATGCTGCAGAAGGCGCGTGCCGGCGGATTTCGCATCATTGGACCGAACTGCACCGGTCTTTTCGTACCGGAGGCCAGGTTAACCACCTCCGACCGCATGCCGATGGAGCCGGGCGACATCGCCGTTATGTCGCAGAGCGGCGGCCACTCGCAGGATATGCCCATGCATGCCGGACCGCGCGGCCTGCGCTTCAGCAAGGTCATCAGCTATGGAAATGCGCTTGATATCGGTGAGAGCGAGCTGCTGGAATACTTCACAAACGATGCCTCGACGAATATAATTGCTATATACATAGAAGGTGTGAGGGAGGGCAGGCGCTTTCGCAGTGCGCTTGAGAATGCCTGTGCAAGGAAACCTGTTGTGGTCTACAAGGGAGGTACCACGGAGGCGGGGTTGCGGACGGCTATGAGCCATACTGCCAGCATGACTTCCTCGGTAAAGGCGTTTCAAGCATTATGCCGTCAGGCCAACGCTATCATGGTGAATGAAATACATGAGATGATAGATGTTCTGGTAGCGCTGAGCTTTGCCCGTCCTTATCCGTCGGGGAAGGGTATCGCAGTTGTGGGTGTAGGTGGGGGGCCCAGCGTGGAGGCTGGTGACCGCATGGAGGCGGTCGGTCTTGATCTGTCCGCGTTGAGCCCCGAGGTTCGGTCTCAACTCAGGAATATACTGCCCAATGACGGCGGCATCTTCACCAATCCACTGGATGCTACCAATCTCATCTACCCCGACGTTATCTATAATACGTTAAAGGTGATCGGGGCCTCGCCCGGCATTGATATGATCATGTACCATATGGGGTTCCACCCGGTGACCCGCTGGGGCGGCGGAATTTTCTCAAGCGATTTCTTCCTGAAACCAGCTTCAGAGGCTTTACATAAGTCTCACATAGAGATTAACAAGCCGGTACTCATGGCCCTGGGGCAGGCATCCGATATGGTCGGCATGGAGGAACTGCTCAAGGTTCAAGCCGCTTTTGTAAAAGA
>JBAZLT010000291.1:0-3103 GCA_041650115.1 Dehalococcoidia bacterium
GTAGAGGAAGTGGGGCAGCAGATTTTCGATTTCACGCTGGCCGTGGCCGGCGGAAAACAGACCCGCGCGGAGATCAACAAATCGGAGCCTTTCAGCTACGCCAAGCAGCATATGAGCGGCTGACCCGGCACGGATAAGAGGAGGCAGTGCGATGACCAGACAGTCGGAGATCGAAACACAGCGCATGCTGGAGATGCTGGAGAACCTCAAGGCGGACAAATACCCGCTGAAGGAATACAACTATATCGGGAAAAGGATACCCCGCAGGATCGACGGCGTGGACAAGGCCTCCGGCTCGGGCCAGTACACCATGGATATCCAGGTCCCGGGCATGCTGCATATGCGCTTCCTTGCCTCCCCGTACCCCCACGCCAGAATACTCAAGATGGACGTCGGCAGGGCCGAGAAACTGCCGGGCGTGAGGTACGTGCTGTGCTACGACGATCCTGAAGTGGCCAGTGGGGAGATCATGGGGAAGGTGGCCGGATTTTTCGACTACGACAAGCCCCTCTCCGGAGCGGCGCACATGGAGGGTGAGCCAATGGGGGCCGCCGTGGCCGCCGAGACCGAGGCCATCGCGGAGGAGGCGCTCTCGCTGATCGAGATCGAATGGGAGCAGCGTCCCTTCAACCTGGACCCCGTAGCGGCCAGCGATCCCGCAGCACCCCTCAGCTACCCGGAACGCTATATCGACGGGAACCACTGGAACAGAGGGGCCTACGACGAGCGTGCCTACGGAGATGTAAAGAAGGGCTTCGCCGAAGCCGATAAGATAATCGAATTCAAGGTCGTAAGGACCGCCAACACCTGGGTCAGCCCCGAAAGGCCCTGCGGCGTGTGGAAATGGAACGGGGACTGCCCGGAGATATGGTTGAAGCACCAGCGGGTGCACCTGCCCAAAAGGCGCATCGGCGAATGGTTCGGCGGCATACCCATGAATAAAATCCAGATTCATTCGCCTTACCAGGGGGCGAGCTTCGGCGGCTGGTGCCAGATCGACTGGAACCTCGGCCCCCTGTGGTGCGCGGCCTGCGTATCGAAGAGGGTCAACAGGCCCGTTAAATATTCGCTGACCCGCCGCGAGGACTTCTACGGCGGCTCCCAGGACGAGGGGGTCTACTTCATCAAGGTGGGATTCAATAAGGACGGCACCATCACAGCGGTGGACGCCACCGTTTATCACGTCAACATGATCTGGCCGGTGATCTACCCGGTGCTGCACCTGCATGAGCATACCGATATCCCGCACCTGAAGGGGCTGGTCAAGTCCGTCTGGGTCAACAAGGGGCCCACCGTCCCCACGCGCTGCGAGCTGATACCGACCACCACCACCTTCACGCTGGTTACGGACCGCGTGGCCGCCGAGCTGGGCATGGACCCCATCGAGGTGGCGCTTAAAAACGAGGGCTGCATGGGACACGACATGAAATGGGCCGTCGAGGAGAAAAAGCAGCGCGGCTTCGAGGTGCGCGACAGCCTGAAGGAATGCCTGGAGAAGGGTAAAGCCGAGTTTAGATGGGATGAATCATGGCATAAACCGGGCGCGCGCAGACTGCCCAACGGCAGGATGCACGGCGTGGGGTTCACCTGGAGCCACCAGTGGGATGATGCGGGCGGTAGCAGCGAAGCCGTCATCCGCATCGAGCGCACGGACGGCACAGCCTCCATCCTGGCCATGGGCGCGGACAACGGCGTCGACGCCGAGAACTCGTACTGCCAGATCGCAGCGGAGGAACTGGGCCTGCGGCTGGAGGACGTCCACTATGATTCCCACAGCTATCCCGGCTTCTACCGCATGACGGCCGACTCCTCCACCAATATGACCGTCAACGGCTGGGCGGTGCGGCACGCGGCCAGGAGCCTTAAACAGAAGATATTGGAAAGCGCCACCGCCCCGTCATCGGCCACGCAGAGAGGAAGCTTTCAGGCGGCCTTCCCAAATACTAAACCGGAGGAACTGGACCTGAAGGACGGCATCATCTTCGTCAAGTCCGATCCCACCAGGCGGATGCCGCTGGCCGATTTCGTCAGGCCGGCGGGCGAGTGCGGTCCCTTCGCCACGGAGGAGGTCTTCGGCTCCAGGGTCGCCTGGTCGGAACCGTTCTTCTCCCTGGGCTACCACATGCAGTACGGCTGCTACAATCCCAACAATCCCCGTCCCCGCTTCTGCCGCCAGGCCCACTTCATGGAGGTGGAGGTGGACACCGAAACCGGCGAGATCGTCGTCACCCGGGTGGTAAACGTCAACGATGTGGGCAAGGCCATCAACCCCATGAGCTGCAATGGACAGCAGTACGGCGGCACGATCATGGGCGTGAGCCGTTCCATGCTGGAGGAAGTGATTCACGACCCGGTCACCGGCGTGATGCTCAACGGGAACCTGCTCGACTACAAGATCGCCACCATGAAGGATATAGGGCCCATCAGCACCCTACTGGTGGAGACGGGCATGGGCTACGGCCCCTACGGTTTGATCGGCACCGGCGAGAACCTGGCCACGGTGATGCCCGCGCTGCTGGCGCCCGCCGTTTACAACGCCATCGGCGCATGGATTTACGATTTCCACATCACTCCCGAGAAGATATTGAAGGCCCTGGGCAAGGCATAGAGGAGGTGCTCCCGCCATGTTGTTTTCACTGCTCCTCTTTATCATGAGCGTCTCGATCGCCATAACCACAAGGACCAACAGGTCCATCCGGGATCTGATCAGCATCCGCAACTCCGCCTACGTGATCAAGACCCGGGATAACAAAAGGGGCAGGCGCTTCGTCTTCAGGAAGGGGAAGTATTGGTCGGACAGGGTGCTGGACGAGTTCGACCTGGCGCTGGTATTCGAAAATGCCGATATCGCCTTTAAAACGCTGGCGCTGGGCGGCGACACCGGGCTTCAGACGGCGATCAACAACTTCACGCTGCGGCTGGAAGGCGATCCCAAGTACTTCAGCTGGTTCGGCATCATGATCGCCGTATCCATGGGGATGATGAAGCGGAAATAGCGCCGGCTAATTGACTATATACTGCGTGGTGCCATCGGGCACGACGGCAACCCTGGCGGCGCCGGGATAGTCCTTCTTCAAAATAGCCTGGGCCTCTTTCCACGTCT
>JBAZLT010000292.1:0-3082 GCA_041650115.1 Dehalococcoidia bacterium
GGGTTTGCCCTCATTGAACCGCGCCAGGAACTTGCCCCACTGCTCCTTTGTGCCGGCGGCGAAGACGGCGGCGCCGCCCAGGCCCGGTCCCGGGCTGGCCAGGTAAAGGCCTGCATCTCCCCAGCAAAGCTCCTCAACCATCAGTGCGCCTATCACACCCAATCCGGTAACGAAGCCCTTGCCCCGGTTCTCCCACATGAAATCAATGATCTCCTGCGGCTCCTCATGCTCATGCTCATCATAGTAACGGCTTACAGGGCGGAATTTTTTCACCGCCACTTCCTGCGCTTCCTGTATTTTGGCCTTCTCTTCAGCGGTCAATTCAAAATCGATCATCGGTACGCCTCCTTATTACACTATGGCCAGGCCGGTGAATGTCACAAAGCCCCGGCCGTTGCGGAACCACAGCTCTACGGGATTGTCCCGTATGTAGCCGTGGCCGCCCATGACCTGCACGCCATAGTCCGTGCATTGCATAACCATACTGTCGGCGTAGGTCTTGGCCAGGCAGCACTCGCGTGTGGCCTCATTTTTCTTGTCCAGCAGCCAGGCCGCCTCCCAGTTGAGCAGGCGGGCGGCGTCTATTTCGATTGCCATGTCTGCCAGCATGAAGGCGATAGCCTGGCGTGAGGCTATGGGTTCACCGAAGGCATGGCGCTCCCTGGCGTAGTCACGAGAGAACTCGAAAGCGCCCCGTGCCAGGCCTACCGCCAGGGCGGCCAGGGCGACGCGGGAGAGGTTGGCCAGGCGTTTGAAATCGCAGCCGCGGTCGCCGCCGAGCTTATTGTCCGCCGGTATCCTGCAATCCTTCAAAGAGACTTCGTAGGTGGCGAGCGCCTTGATGCCCATGTTCTTCTCGCGCTCCCCGATGTTCAGTCCCTTTGTCCCTTTGTCCACGATATAGCACTGCGAAGATCCACCCTCCTTGGCATAGACCAGTGTGAAGGCGGCATCGGGGGCCAGTGTCACGAAGCATTTGTCGCCGTTAAGCGTATAACCGCCGCTTTTTTTAGCCACTGTATCGAAGTCGCTGCAATCGAAATCATATTTGGGCTCGGTAAAGGCAGCCGAAGCTGCGCTGAATTTGCCGCCGCAGACCGGCGGAAGGTATTTTTTCTTCTGTTCCTCGCTGCCCATTTCCACAATCGGTAATATGCCCAGCCAGGGGCTGAGTATATGCAGCGCCATGGAAAGGTCACCCCAGGCCAGCTCCTCGGCCAGCAAAGTGCCTGTGAGGGCCGAATGCTCCCAGCCTGCACCCCCGAAGGCCTCGGGTATACAGCTGACGACCAGGCCAAGATCCCAGGCAGTGTCGATGACCTCGGCGGGTATCTGCCCTTCCTCATCACATTCACGGAATTTCTTGCGCATGACGTCATTGGCGAACTGTTTGACCGTGTTTACGATCATTTGCTGTTCTTCAGTCGGGCTGAACGAAAGCATGAGGCACCCCCTGTATTAAGCAATATTGAAGCGGGAAAAAGACCTTGCATAATGTAACACCGATTGAACCACTAGTCAACGGAAGTCGGGGATACAACAATTATGCACAATTTCGGCCGGGAATACTCAAAAGACAAATATTTTCCAAATAATTTAGCTGTATTCTGTATGTAACTGAGGGAACAAATCCTCAGCAATTCCACTCAAAAAGGAGGATTAATATGTGGAAAAAAATCTTAGCTTTGGCTGCAGGGATGCTTGCGGTAGTATTGCTGATAACCGGCGTAATGACTGCCGTTAATGCGGATAACAACGGATGTGCCGCAACTGAGCCTGCCGCCGGTATGCCCCCGGGACCGCCGCCCGACAAAGGCCCCGGCGCCGGCTTCAACAGCGATATTCTTGCCAGGGTTGCAGCCAAGCTAAATATCGATAAAGCTGCTCTGGAGGATGCCTTCAAGCAGGTCATGCTGGAGGAGCAGCAGGCCCGAACAGACGAGATGTTTGCTGCATGGGTCAAGGACGGCAAGCTGACTCAGGAGCAGGCGGATGCCTATAAAGCCTGGCTCAGCGCCAAACCGGCCGATATGCCTGGCCTCCCGTTCTTTGGAGGCGCTAATACTAACATGCTGGACAGGCTCCTTAAAGACGGAAAAATAACGCAGTCTCAATACGATGCCTACAAGGCCTGGATTGCGCAGAAACCGTCGATCGAGTTGCCTAAACCCGAGAGGCCGGCGATACCGGCGGCCGGCCAGAAAAACGGTAACATGGGCGGGATGTTTGCCGCATGGGTCAAGGACGGCAAGCTGACTCAGGAGCAGGCGGATGCCTACAAAGCCTGGCTCAGCGCTAAACCGGCCGACGTGCCCGGCTTCCTGTGCTTTGCAGGAGCCAAGGCCGATGTGATGGACGGGCTGCTCAAAGACGGAAAAATAACGCAGTCTCAGTACGATGCATACAAAGCCTGGGTTGCGCAGAAACCGGCGGTTGAATTGCCCAAACCCGAGCGGCCGGCGGGTGGACCGCCCTGCCTGAAGACCGGCGGCTCAAAATAGTTAAGCTTTAATCTGTTGTACCAATGCAGAGAGGCGGCGGGTTTACCCGCCGCCTCTTATTTTTCATCCTGGCGGCCCTCTGAAGGGAAAATCTCGCCCATCGCTTCCGGAACGTACTTCCTGACCATGTCTGCTGTCAGTGCGTTGGCCCTGGCTATCTCGCCGTAGAACGCAGCCGAGGGCCGGGGCTGGCGCTCCTGCGTTCCAGGGTCGACGGCCACCAGACCGAATTTCATGGAGTAGCCCAGGGCCCATTCGAAGTTGTCCACCAGCGACCAGTGATGATAGCCGAGTATATTATGGCCTTCTCTGATAAGTTCGAACATGGTCCTGACCGCCGTGGCGATCACCCAGGGTCGCAGCTTATCCTCTCTGTCCGGCACACCGTTTTCCAGTATGAAGAATGGCTTGCCGTATTTTGCCAGCCTCTCAACCACGATCCTAATGCCCTGCGGGTAGATCTCACCGAACATCGGTATGCCGTTGGGTGGCAGGTCCCCCGTCCGGTCGCTGGGTGGGGCGATGCGGCGCACAAAGCCGGTTTTAGGTTTGGTTATGTCGAAAGCCACGTCCACGCCACC
>JBAZLT010000293.1:0-3077 GCA_041650115.1 Dehalococcoidia bacterium
GTTAGCGCTGTCGATGCCTGCCAGCGAGATCAGGCCACTTTTATTTGCATGGGCGACAATCAATACCGGGGCGCCGCGTAAAAACGCATCGTGTTTCAGCTTTTGCCGCTCCAGCTTTTCTTCCAGGTTGGAATCCGCCGCCGCCTTCGGAAGGTTTTTGATCACCCACTCCAGCCACTCGATGCCGAGCTCTTCAATGCGGAAGAGCTCTTTTTTATCATCTATTACCAGCCATTCCACCTCCTGCAGGTTATGCCCCGTCGGCGCGTAGCGGGCGATGTCTATCAGACGGGTGATTATTTCGCGAGATACCGGTTTGTCCTTGAAGACCCTTGCCGAGCGGCGGCCCTTCAAAAGCTGCTCAACCTGTTCAGGAGCGACAACAAGTCCTTTTTCTATTTTCGGGGATGCTTGCAGCGGGGAGTCCCGATGGCTCAGGCTTCCCTTCGGGCACACCGCAACGCAATGCCCGCATGCATTGCAGGTGGCTTCTACCTCCGCTTCTACCTGCGGGAAACCTACCTCCGGCAGGACGATTATGCGGCGGGGGCATTCCAGCGCGCAGATGCCGCATTTGTTGCACGTTTTTTGATCGACTGCAATAAGAGACATCTCTGAAGCTTAGAATCCTGCACACCACAGTACTATCATAGCGCTATGTTGTCAAACGTGCGTATCGACCTGCGGTTTTCGAAATCAAAGCAGCGTTTTGTCGTCATAGGTATTGCATGCATGGATAAGCGGCCTGTTAGACGGGTCTGTTATCCTGCTATAATAAACATAGGTCTGAATTTAAAAAGTCGATTTATTACTTTTGCTTTTAGTTGTTGCGGGAGAGAATCGAAACTAAATAAGAGGGGAGGTTCATCAAATGGCTAATCCATCAGGTCCAATCGATCTGGGTGCACTGTTTCAAACGGTCACCGGCGCGCTTATCCAGAACAAAGACAACCTTAACAGCGCCGACACAAACAATCACGACCACGGGAACAACATGGTAAGCGCCTTTGAGATGATAACAAAGGCGATGCAGGAAAAGAAGGGCGCCAATCCGGCCGACCAGCTGGCTCACGCGGCGCAGGCATTAAGCCAGCAGAAAAGCGGTTCGGCGCAGGTATATGCAAGAGGGCTTTCCCAGGCCTCCCAACAGTTCCAGGGCCGGCAGGTCACTTCCGACAACGCCATGCTGCTGGTGCAGTCTTTGCTGGGCGTGGAAGATGCGCCTGTGCAACAGCCTTCTCAGCTGATGGTCTCGCCCGCCAACCTCAGCTATATCAGCGGAAATAACATCAAATTCCAGTGGAAAGCCTCACCCGGCGCCACCAAATACTGGCTGAGTGTAAAGAAGGCCAAAGATAACTCGACCCGCGTCAGCAAGGACCTGGGCAACGTTCTCTTCTCCGATGAGCCAGGCTTCCCCGACGATGGCACCGAGTACAGATGGTGCGTCGGCGTGGACAAGAATCCGGCCTCGGATAAATCAGCAGTCTACTGGACCTTCACCAGCGGCACCGCCGCCGAACCGCAATCCCAGCCCCAGCAAGCGCAGCAACAAAAACCGCTGCCGCAGACCGAGGGTTTCGGTGATGTCATAGGCCAGGCGATCCGTAAGGGCAAGCCGGCCAAGCCGCAGACCGAGGGTTTCGGTGATGCCATAGGGCAGGTCATCCGCAAGGGCAAGCCGGCCGCGCAGCCGACTGAAGGCATCGGCGATGCCATCGGCTCATTCATCCGCAAAGGACAGCAGCAGGCACAGGGCCAGCAAGCAAAGGGCGGTTTTGACATCGGGGATCTATTCAATGCCGGCAAGGCTTTTATGGGCGGCAAATCGGGGAGCGAAGGCAACTTGGACTCAATAGTCAAGGGTGTGGTCAATAAAAGTCCCATGAGTGATTCTTACAGGGCACAGTCGGGGTCGCTGGTAGCCAATACGCTGATGACGGCAATTCAGAACATGGTGAGTAAAAAATAAGTAACGATACCATATTAATAATGTAACCGGCTGATTACAATACGGATGATTAACTTCAGGAGGTAGCTAAAATGTCATTTGGTATGAGCAAATGGGTACTGGGTGTCATCGCCATCGTGGCCGGCCTTCTCTGCCTCTTCTGGTTCTCCGCCCTGCAGTGGATCGTCGGCATCTTCCTCATCGTCTGGGGCATCATTACACTGCTCGAAAAGAAATAGCAGTCGCCCCCTTACTTTGGTGGGTCAGGTAGGCCTGCCGGGTATGGCAAGGCTGAATAGGCCGTTGTAAAAAAGCAGGAGCCGGCACCTGCGTACGCAGGTGCCGGCTTTTACTTATGTTTGGCGTTACGCTTTGAATGTGAGCGAAAGTGCGCCGCCCAGGTCGATAATGTCGTTATCCTTCAACGGGTACTTGCCTTTGCCTGTAATGCTGGACCCGTTTAACCTGGTGCCGTTGGTGCTTCCGGTGTCCTCGATGTAGTATTCGTCGTTTTTGCGTTCTACAAACAGGTGTTGCCTGGAGATCATGTCGGCCCTGGCCGGCTTGACCAGTGACAGGAAATCGCTCCTGCCCAGAAAACCGTCCTTGCCTCGAATGGACACATTTTCACCATCCGTTGTAACCAGTCTTGCACCCGAAGCAGCTGCTGTATGATGTGTTTTGGTCGCAATTCCCGTGGCCGCGGACTGATACTTAGTCGGGACGCCCGCATATGCCAGGCGGGGTTTTCTGGTCAGCAGCACAATAGTGACGATGGCCACGGCAGCTATGAGGCCGAATAGCAGCGTGTACGGCAGCCATGAATTGCCCGCCGGGCTGCCGAAACCACCGCCGGCATCCGCACCTGTGCTATATGTTGCAGCGACAACCAGGGGGGCTACCGTTACGGTTGCATTGGCGCTGACGCTGCCGTCGACATTGGTGGCGGTAAGCGTATAGGTAGTCGTGACCGCCGGGCTGACCGTATATGTACCTGAGCTTGTGACCGAACCTATGCCCGGGGTTATGGTAATATCCATATCCCTCTGCAGGACATCGCTCACTGTCCAGGTAAGGGTGGTCGTCTGCCCTGCCTGGATGTTGCTGGGATCTGCGGCAAAGGTAT
>JBAZLT010000294.1:0-3073 GCA_041650115.1 Dehalococcoidia bacterium
GCGGTGCTTAAAGATATACCCGCTATTGTGGAGTTCGTGGTCGAATGGCTGCAGCGGCGAAAATTGGATAAATATATTTTCCCCTTTGAGATGGCCGTTGATGAAGCGAGCACCAACGTGGTCAAGTATGCTTACGGCGGCCAGGCTGGTTTTATTCAGATTTCATGCGCGTTCGAAGGCAGGGATATCGTTGTCACCATCAGAGATCGCGCCAGGAAATTTGATCCCGCGTCCGTGCCTGCGCCGGAGGTGGACAGCGCATTGGAGGACCGTAAGGTGGGGGGACTGGGTATATATATGATGAAAAAGATGATGGACAGGGTTGACTACAGCTATAAGGAAGGCGAGGGTAACCGCCTGCTGTTGGTGAAGAGCGTATAAGTATAGTCTGCTGTCAGCCAGGCTACCCGATGATGATATCCTGCAGTGAACGCTTGGGGACGTGGTGCACCGCCTGGCTATCCCGCCAGTATTTCACATTTCCGTCCGGCCCCAGCGGATCGACCGCGACCTGCTCCTTGGGCTTTCCGATGGCGATAACCAGCAGTATCTCGTAACGCGGGCTAAGATTTAGAGCCTTTGCCAGCTCGGCCTTCTTTATGGTGGCGATCATACATCCGCCCAGACCTTTTTCCGTAGCGCCGAGCAGTATGCTCTGTGCCGCGATCCCATGGTCCCAGACCACATTTTTGCTGATCTCCGCGTCTCCCAGCATGATTATATAAGCCGAAGGCCTCTCGCCCTCCGGTGGACCGCTCCAGTCCTTCAGATATGCCGCCCAGCCGATGTTTGCGTAAACGGAGGCATTCCTGGAGGGATCGTTGGATAGAATATATTTGAGCGGCTGCAAATTCATGGCCGAGGCGGACATCCTTCCCAGGTCAACCAGCTCCCTCAGTGTTTCGAGGGAGACTGCCGCATCCTGAAAAAAGCGGCGGTAGCTGCGGTTTTTATAAACCAGTTCCTTAATACCCATATTGCACCGTCCTTCTCTGAAGTTGTGAATAACCAGCGCCGGCAGCAGCAGTGCCGGTCATTCAGGCGTGTTTCAGGGCAACGCCCTCGAGCACGTTGGCAACATCCTCACACATATCGGTGGCGCTTTCCATATGTTCGTAAATCTCGCGCCATTTAATGATATCGGCGATGTCGTTTGAGTCCTCAAACAGCTCCTTAAGCGCCGTGCGGTATATCTTGTCCGCGACGTTTTCCAGCCTGTTTATCTCCACGCAGCTGTTCAGGATCTTCTCCAGGTTGGCATTGTGATGCCTGAGGCTGGGCATCACATTCTCCACCTCGGTGGTTATCTGAACCAGGATGTCGGCCAGTTCGCGCGCCCTTTTACCGGGTTCCCTGACCTTATACAGAACCATGGTGTCGGCGGTTGCCTGGATGAGGTCGGTAACATCGTCCAGCGAGTGTGCCAGAGTGCCGATATCCTCTCTATCGAAAGGTGTTATGAAGGAGCGGTTGAGCTGGTACATGATCTCATGGGTTATGGTATCACCCTGATGCTCGATTCTATCCATCTCCTCCAGTTTCTGGTCGATGCAGTCCCAGCTGTATATAAGTTCCCTAAGATTCTCGGCTGCCTTGACCATGTTCTTCGCGCTGACCTCGAAGAGGTCGAAGAACTTGTCGCCTCTGGGCATCAGGTTTAGTTTGAACATTTTACGGAGCGATTATAACACAGGCTATGCGGTTGATGTTGTCGCCTGCCATCGCTGTTGAAATCTATCATTTGAAAATGGTAAATCTGCCGTTTTTCACGATCTGTACAACGGAAGGATGAACGGGTTCCCTGTTTTCCGTGAAGCTGAAAGAGCCCATCGGCGTGGTGAAATTGGATATACCCGCCAGCGCATCTCTGATCGCCTGGGGATTGGAGCTGCCGGCAGTGCGTATGGCGTTGGCCATCAGCCAGGTGCCGGTGTAAGCCTGTGTGGCAAACTGGTCCGGCTTGATTCCATAGGCCTTCTGATAGGCGGAAATAAATTCCAGGTTCCTGGTATTGATGCTGGCGATATTCCATGCCGTTCCGGCCATCACTCCCTCCGCGTAGCTGCCGGCCTGCTTTATCACATCGGTTGAATTGAATCCATTGCCGCCGATAATGGTTCCCGTATAGCCGAGGGACCTGGCCTGAATAATGATGGCTGCGGCTTCCTTAGCCAGCGCTGAAACGAGTATTGCATCGGGGCTTTTTGCGATGATCCTTTCAAGCTGCGGCTTAAAATCCGTGTCGCCGCGGTTGAACGTCTCATCCGCCAGCACCTTCAGCCCGTTCTTGGCTACCGCGTCCTTAAAAGCCTTGTAGCCGGCGATGGTATAGTCATCGTCTTTGCCCCAGAGGTAGGCGACTTTAACCACACGCAGCTGGCTGGCTGCAGCCCTGATCGTGCCTCCGATAACGGTCGATTCCGGTAGGCTGCAGCGGAATATAAAGTCACCCATCTCTGTGATTCCCGGGACCGTATTGCTCACGGCAATAACCGGGATTTTGTGGCTCTGGGCTACCGGATCGGCCTTGAAAGCCTGTGCAGATAACGTTGGGCCTATGATGCCGGAGACATTGTCTGTTTCAATCAGGCCGGTCATGGCTTTTAACGCTGTATCTGCCCCGGCTCCCGCATCGGCAACGACCAGTTTGAGCTGTTTGCCTGAACCCAGATAATTGCTCACGTTGACCTCGTTTACGGCCAGTTCGACGCCGTTTTTCTGGGGTTGGCCGTAGGAGGTCCCGATATCTCCGCTTAATCCCAGCAGGGCGCCGATCTTAATCTGTTCGGATTGCGCCTGTGCCGCCGGCTGCTGTTGGGGAGTGGAGCAGGCCACAGCCAGGGTGATAATGACGAGAGCTGCAAGTATTCTAAACATGCCGGTATTTTCAGTCGAGGTCGATTGCTTCCTTACAGTTGCGGCAACGCTTGGCTCCACGGAAAGTGGGGGCGCCGCAATGAGGACAATTATAGCGTTTCTGCTCCTCCAGCATCCACTTTTCAGTTCCCAGTTCCTTCCATCTTGGGATGCATCGCAAGATAACCTTTTTGCCGACGGGAATTGGGAAATCGTC
>JBAZLT010000295.1:0-3061 GCA_041650115.1 Dehalococcoidia bacterium
GCCCTATGAAACAGCTCTCATAGCTTTCTACGGCATGGATAAGGTTAGGTTCACAGGCCCCACCAGGCTGGGCGACACCATTCACCTGGAAACAGAGGTCGCCGAGCTCAAGGATAAAGGAGATTTCGGCGTGGTATCCAGCCAGTGGCACGTCAAAAACCAGCGCAACGAAGACGTGGCCATATGCCTGATCAAAGTGGCCGTGTCTAAAAAGCCGAAGGGTTAAGACAACCGAACACAAACATTTTATTAGATTTTGGAACAGGGTAAGTGATGCAGAGGCCAGTATCAACCTCCACAGATAATGACGGCGGATTAAACGCGCGTGATCATCACGAATACAAGAACATGATCCGGTACAACCGCAGTGAATTCTATAGAATCTAAATATTAAAGGAGGCATTAATAATGGCAGGCAGAGTTGGAATAGTGGCGGCCTCCTCGACAAAGTTCGAAGCCGCCAAAACCTCCCAACACCTTATGGACCTCGTCGTCGAGGTCACGGACAAGGTCGTCGAGGCCGCGGGCATCAACCTCAAAGACGATGTAGAAGCCGTCGTAAGCTGTTCCCAGGACTTCTGGGACGGTAGGACGATATCATCCATGCCCATACCTGACGCCGTATGCTCACACCTGAAGGACGAGTCCAAGGTGGCGGGCGACGGCGCCTATGCGGTGCTTTACGGGGCCATGCATATACTTTCGGGCGACAACAAGCTGATCCTGGTGGTAAGCCACTGCGAGGAATCAATCACCGACGGCACCATGATCGAGAACTGGTCGATCGACCACGTCTATCACCGCTGGCTGGGCCTCGATTACACCATGGGCGCGGCTATGCAGGCCAGGCGCTATATGGATAGATACAAGGTCACGCCCGAGCAGTTCGCCAAGGTCGTGGTGAAAAACAAGGGCAACGCGCGCAAGAATAAACTGGCGCAGGAGGCCATGGACCTCACGGTCGACCAGGTGCTCAAGTCGAAGATGCTGGCCGATCCCATCACGGCATTGCAAAAGAAGCCCGTCTCGGACGGCGCCTGCGCCATGATACTGGCCAGCGAAGATGTCGCCAGGAAACTGACGCCCAATCCGGTGTGGATAACGGGAGTCGGCAATTTCTACGAGCATCACAACCTGGGCGACAGGGACCTGGCGGAGTGCGATGCGCTGATCAAATCGGCTAAAAGAGCCTATAAGATGGCCGGCATCGGCAATCCCGCCAAAGACCTCGACCTGGTTGAACTTTCCGAGTACTATGCGCCCCAGGAACTTCTGTGGACCGAGGGACTGGGCCTGTGCGACCGCGGAGAAGGGGGCAAACTGATCGACAGCGGCAAGACCCAGATGAAGGGCGAGATACCGGTCAACCCGTCTGGCGGCCTTCTTTCAGGCATACCGGACACTGTGGCCGGTATGACCAGGGTGGCCGAAGCCGTCTGGCAGCTGCAGGAAAAGGCCGGGGAACATCAGATACCGGGCGCCAGGCGCGCCGTCGCCCACGGCTGCGGCGGCCTGGCCGGACAGATGCACTGCGTACTCGTTCTCGAAAAGGGAGGTAAATAAGATGGCAAACAGGGTTGCAATCGTTGGAATCGGCCAGACCACGCACAGCGGCCGCAGACCCTACGTCAACGACGGCGAGCTGATTTACGACGCCGTCACCAAGGCGCTGGAGGATGCCGGCCTAACTATCAACGATATGGAAGCCGTGATGGCAGGGAACATGGACATGTTCGAGGGGCATCACCTGAACGATGCCATGCTGAACCTCTACAGCGGCGCGGCCGGCAGGCCGGGATTCAAAATGAACACCGGCGGCACCGTCGGGACCATGACGGCCATACAGGGCTGGTATCACGTCGCTTCAGGATTGTACGACCTGGTGCTGGTGATAGGCTGGGAGAAGCACGACGAGGGGCTGGTGACGCCGGCCATCTCCACCATCACCGATCCGGCGGTGGACCGCCATTTCCTGGTGGGCGCCATCGGAGGCCTGGCAACGGTCTCGGTGGCCTACATGCAGAGGAGCGGATGCAAACTGGAGCATGCCGCCATGGTGCGCGCCAATTCATCCCAGGCCGCACACAGGAACCCCAACGCCCATATGCGCGAGATATACTCAGTGGAAGATGTTATGAGCGCCAGGATGGTGATGTATCCGCTGAACCTGCTGATGTGCTGTCCCACCAGCCTGGGCGCCACCGCGATGGTGCTTGCCAGCGAGAGCAAGGCCAAGAAGATGCGCCAGAAGCCGGTCTGGATGAAGGACCATGTGACGGTCCATGTAGAGTACGGCGGCGCGCAATTCGGAATAGGAGAAAAACGCTGGACCTCCCACATGGAGGCCGGCGCAAAGCTATTTAAACGCAACCATATCACCAAACCGATGGTTGAAACTCAGGTCTTCGAGATGTACGATCCCTTCGCCTTCGCCATACCCATGTGGTTGGAGGATTTCCTGGTCTGCGAGGCAAATCAAGGATGGAGACATGTGGAGAAAGGCGACCTTAAATTAGAAGGATCATATCCGGTCAGCCCGTCGGGCGGCGTGCTCTGCACCAACTCCATCGGCGATTCCGCCATACTGAGGATTGCCGAGGCTGCCCTGCAGGTCAGGGGAGACGCGGGCGAGCACCAGGTGACCAGGGACGTGAAACAGGCCCTGGCCAGCGGATTCGGCGGCTCATACTGGTCCGACCTGCTGCTGCTCAGCAAGACCATGGATTAACTGGAGGTAATGATTGATATGAAGCAAAAACCACAGGAAGAGTTAATTTACATCCAAAAGACGATGAAGATCCCCTACAAGTGGAGGACCGGCGAGGTCTGGGGTGAGTTCTTCAGGGAACTGAAGGAAAACGGCATCATCTATGCCAACGAGTGCCCCACCTGCGGGCGCAAGTTCTGCCTGCCCAAGTCTGTCTGCACCAGGGATCACACCGTATGCACGGACAGGTCGAAGTGGATCCCTGTCGGGCCCAAGGGAACCGTCGTGTCCTATTTCATGGCGGAGCAATCATTCCTGCTGCCGACAACCGGAGAGATGCTGAAGATCCCCTTC
>JBAZLT010000296.1:0-3035 GCA_041650115.1 Dehalococcoidia bacterium
AGCCTGGGGGTTCTTCAGATATTCTTTGAAGATGTTGATGCCGCGCGTGTATATCTCGCCTATCTCGCCGGGCTTCATCTCGTTGCCGTCGGGGTCCAGTATTTTGATCTGCTTGCCGAAAACAGCCTGCCCCACCGACCGGAGCTTCCTCAACTGGTCCTCCGGCCGCAGGGCCGTCACCACACCGGTCTCTGTGGCGCCGTAGCCCTCGTAAAGCTTGCCGTTTTTAAAGAAGGATAGAATCTCCTGCTTGGTTTTGGCCGATATCGGCGCGGAGGAGGAGAGCAGCGTCGTCATGCTGGAGACATCGTATTTATTGCGCACCTCCTCGGGCAGGGCCAGTATGATGTTATACATGGTCGGCACCATGCTGGAGATATTGACCTTGTATTTATCGATGATCTGCAGTATCTCCTCGCCATTGAACCCGCGCAGGTGGTAGATGTGTATGGTCATGCCGCTGAGAAAGGAGGCCATCACGTTGTTGATGGAGTTGGAGTGGAAGGTGGGCATGACGATCAGGTTAACCATGTAGGAGGTTACGAATTCGATATTCATGGCGATGGCGGTCTCTACTCCCGTTTCGTGCAGTGTGACCGCGCCTTTGGGGAAGCCGGTGGTGCCCGAAGTATAGCTTATGCACAGCGTGTCTTTGGGATCAATTTTCACGGCCGGCTCGGCCGTGGAGCCGTTTTTAACCAGGTCCTCATAAAGAGCTCCCGCTCCGCGGAATTTTTTACTCCCCACCACCCAGTATTTGTCCGCCGGGATGCCTTTAATATCCTTGGCCGCCGTTTCCATGACGGGAATGAATTCCTCTCCCAGTATCATGGCGCAGGCATCGGAGTTCTCCATCACGTATTTGATCTCCGGCGCCTGGAAGCGCCAGTTTACCGGCACCATGACGATGCCCGATTTGGCGCAGGCCATGATCAGCTCCACGAACTGATAGCAGTTCATGAGCAGTATTGCCAGCCTGTCCCCTTTTTTCAATCCGCCGGCCAGCAGGTTATTGGCGATGCGGTTTACCCGCTGGTTGAGCTCCTCGTAGGTAAAGGATACATCGTCGCCCACGATGGCTTTACGTTGGGGATACTTGTTGACGCTGTTGAGCAGCAGTTCGCCTACTACCAGGTTCATGTTTTTCAACCTCCTGAATAAATAAAATAGTTCGCCCTCAATCGGGCCTGTCTTTTTATTACGGCGCTACGGCTGACTATCGGCTTTTCCGGGTGTCTCCGGATTCGTCAAAGTTCGAGATCAGCCTGGCAGTTCTGTCTGCCCATTCCAGCAACTCTTCGTACTGCGCGATGGTTCGGTCGACTACAAGGGTCCAGTAAAACCTGTCCAGCGGATCCGCTGAGCCCCACAGGTCGCTTTCAATGGCCGGTTTAACCATCGCCTTGTACCTTTCAACCCTGACCCTTAAATCTTTTGCGTATTTCTTAATATCGTTCACCATGTCCTTTCTGCTGACACGGCTTCCGTACCACAGTTTGGTGAGAAGGGTTTCACGCGGGACGACGAACTCCGGGGGCTCCCTGAGCCATCTTTTCAGTTCTTCCACGCCTTTATCCGTTATGGTGAAAACGTTTTTATTGGGCAGCTTTGCCTGGTCGACTCTTTCGCATTCAACCAGCCCTTCCTCGGCCAGCAGGGTCAATTTACGGTAAATCTGGCTGAGCGAAGGGCGAAGCGGCTCGAAGAACATCTTGGACAGATCGTAACCGGTTTTAGGCCCGTAGCTGAGAAATCCCAGTAGTCCGTGTTTTAAAGACATATTGTCAGCCCCTTTAATGAATTAAATGTTGCATGAGTGGGCACTATCTAAGGCATATATATACCCAGGTCAGTATATGCCGGGGTATAAGATAACACGGGTTGGAAGTACGTGTCAAACCGGGATCAGCAAGAGGGAATTGTTATGGAGGAATTTTAGATCGGGAAGGCTGAAAGATCGAGGATGCTTTAAATATGTCTGTCCCTGACGATAAGTGCCGCGCCCAGCGCGGCGATGATGCGGGGATTCTCGGGCACCAGCACCTTCAGTTGCAGCTTCTCCTCGATGCTTCTAACCAGGCCGATGTCGAGCGCGCCGCCGCCGATGACGGCCACCTCCGGACGTATATTGACGCCGCGTGTCAGGGCACTGACCTTATCGGCGATGGAGCGATGGATGCCGGCCACGATATCCTCCGGCTTATCGCCCTGGGCGATACGGGTGATAACCTCAGTCTCCAGAAACACCGTACAGGAGGTGGAGAA
Organism: Dehalococcoidia bacterium; assembly: GCA_041650115.1. Lineage (GTDB taxonomy): Bacteria > Chloroflexota > Dehalococcoidia > GIF9 > UBA5629 > CAIMUM01. The sequence continues at coordinate 2,266 of JBAZLT010000296.1, forward strand.
GCTGGACGGCTGCGTGGATTTTAGAGAGAGGGGGCCCAGGTCCTCGATTTTCAGCTGTAATATGCGGGCCACCAGTTGCAGCAGGCGCGCGCTGCCCGTGGCGCAGATCTCGGAGATGTTGAAGTTAATCACCTGGCCGTTCTCGTCGATATCGATCAGCTGGCTGCCCTGACCTCCGATGTCGACTATGGTGCGCGCGGAAGGGAAGATCAGGTTGACGCCGCGGGCATTGCAGACGATAACGCCGTGATAGCTGTCGGCCGCGGCGTTGCGGCCGCCGGTGCCGGTGGATGCGCTGGCTTTGATATCCTCGGGCTTGAGGCCTGCCTTGCTGAGGGTCTCCTCTCTAAGCGCTGCGGCAGTGGTGGCGTAGTTATTGCCCGAAGGAATCACGGTCGAAGCTATGATCTTGCGGCTGTCGTCTATGATGACGGCCTTACCGCCAACAGAGCCAATATCGATGCCGAGGTAATAGGCGCTCATCTGGCCTTCTCCCCGAAGTCCACGCGCGCCTCGGTGAGCTTCTTTTCGCGGTGCGCCTGGTACTCGCCGCGCTGCACCAGCTTGACGGCCTCGTCCCGCGCCAGTATGGCCGCTCCCAGAGCGCCTGTAATGAGCGGCTCCTCGGGAATCAGCACAGGCACGCCCAGCACCGTCTCCATAGCTTTGACCATGCCGGCGTTCTTGGCCACCCCGCCCGTGAAAACCACGGGCATCTCCACCTTGAGCTGGCGGGCCAGCTTGACCACGCGCGTGGCTATGGCAATATA
>JBAZLT010000297.1:0-3028 GCA_041650115.1 Dehalococcoidia bacterium
CATGGGTTTCGGAGGCTTCACCCTTTTCGGCAACCTGCTGCTCCAGCAGCGCTCGAGCCAGGAGCAGAAAATGTCGGCGGAAGACCTGGCCAAAAGGGACAGCGCTCTGCAGGCCATCGTCCCCATAATCGAGGATATAAAGTCGGGGAACGTATACAAGACGGAGACCGCCATCAAGCAGCTTATCGACATGCTTGCCTGGGTGCTTGGCCTGCAGGGAAAAATGGAGGTGGAGGACCTTGCGGTCACTATTATCGCTGCGCGTTTCTCCGGCAAGATCGATGACGTGCTGGTGGACGACCTGCTCGAGCTGGCCAGCGGCAAGGCGTTTCTGGCCAAGACGGGGAGGTCACGCCTGGATATCATCAATGATATGATCGTGAGGTTGATGCGGGCGCTGAGCTCACAGTGGATCGAAAGCTACGGCAAGCCGGTCATCACCACGACCTTCACTGAGGAGCAGGTGAAGCTGGCAGGTGATCACTATGACTATACCTCCGGTGATCGCGCTGCGAGGGTCCTGCTCAAGCTCACATCTTATTATGACTACCTCGTCAAAGCCGGTGTCGACGTCAAGAAACCGGAGTACGGCTCCAGTTGATGCCGGAAAAAGGATAACCCGATGAATAAGAGGTCAACCAGGGCGGTATTACTGTTGTCGGCGTCTTCGCTCCTGCTGGCCGTGTGCCTTACATATGCGGCGCTTCCAGCGCTGTGTGCGGGCTCGGCAGACCTGCCCACGCTGCCTGAGATAAACGATTTTAAAGTCACTCCTACCGGTATAGCGCGGTCGTCTTCCGCTGTTATTTCGTGGGATGTTAAGAACGCCTCTTCGGTGTATATCGACCACGGCATAGGTGAGGTGGTGCCGTCCGGACAGGCCGCAATATCACCTCTATATACGACTACTTATAAACTCAGCGCTGCTAACGCCGCCGGCACCAGAACAAGGTCTGTGACGCTGAGCGTCTCTGCTCCGCAACAGCCTGCGGATAATGCGGTCAACGTGGTCGACGTGGACCCGGTGACGGGAAGAAACTCGTCGATAGATATGGTCTGGGAAGATTACTGCCTGTCGGGCAGCTATCAGATCCAGATTGCCAGGGACCCGCTGTTCACGTTGAAGGTCTATGATTCGGGGATACTCGTCCCCGCCGATTCAATGGCGCCCGCTTTCTGGTACCCGCCCGGAACGCTCGAAGCGGGGCATACCTATTACTGGAGGGTGCGCACCACGCAGGCGGCCACGGGCCAGAGAATAGCAAGTCCGTGGTCCGAGTCTGTGCCGTTCAGCATCAGGCCGGGATATGCCGTCAATACGCCTTCCTACGGCTTGCAGGCTCTGAGTCCGGCCAGCGGGGCAACGAACTGCCCGGTCAGCCCGCTGGCCTTCAGCTGGACCGGATATCAGGATACAACCAGATACAGAATTATTATTGCCAGGGACGCCCAATTGCAGAATATCGTGGTGGAAGACTTCACCTCAACCACGGCGTATTCGCTGCAGGTCGGGCTCGATTATGAAACCTCCTATTTCTGGCAGGTTTCCGCCGTGGAACCGGTGCCGGGTGACGCCGGGTCCGTCTTTACGTTCAGCACAGAATCCGCCCCGTTAAAAGCTGCCCGGGCTGCACCGGATGCGGGTACCGTGCCCGGCTGGGCCATAGCGGTCATAGCCGTCGGCGCCATACTGATTGCCGTCGTAACGTACGCGGCGGTCAGGGCGGGTAAAAAGATATAGAATAGGGGAGAATTGCTGCACAGTAGCTGCAGCTTATTCTTCCGAAAATAAATGAGAGGGGGTCTGAGCAATGGCTAAGTCGTCAACCGGGATGGAAGAGAATGTTGCGGGGCTGTTATGCTACGTAGTCGGCTGGATCACTGGCCTGATCTTTTTCCTGATCGAAAAGGAAAGCAAGTTCGTCAAGTTCCATGCCATGCAGTCGATCATAACCTTCGGCGCCTGTTTTATCCTTGGGTTTATACCTGTGATAGGATGGTTCATCTGGATAATCGCCCTGATATTGTGGATTCTGCTGATGATCAAAGCCTATCAGGGACAGATGTTCAAGCTGCCGGGCATCGGTAACCTGGCGGAGAAGTGGTCGTCCTCGTAGCCTGAGGTCAGGGCGGCAATACAACACGGTAGAATGTCTCGGCGACATCGTACCCGTGGTCTTTGCCGTAGCCGGATAGAACGTTGCGGTAGGCCTCTTCCCAGCCTTGGGGAAAATGGCTTACCTGGCTCTGGTGGCACTTGAGCGCCGAGAGCTTCCTGTCAAACGTGCTGGAGATGTCGCTGAAGTAGTTGGGTTGCTCTACTCCCCAGAATAAAAGCTCCTTGACCTTGTGCGGCTGATAATTGTCCTGCATCAGGTCCGGGTAGGACAGGCGGTCCCGGGCGAAGGGATAAACGGCATCCAGCACCACCTGTCCTGTGATGCGGTGGTCCCGGTGCCAGACGTATTTTCTATATGGGTCGGGGGCAGCCACGATATCGGGCTTATAGGTGCGTATCACCCTGACCAGCTCCTTGCGGAACTCCGGCGTGTCCTCGATGGACTGGTCCTCGTGGTCCAGGAAGACGACCTCGGTTACACCCAGGGAGTTAGCCGCAGCCATCTGTTCACCTTTCCTGATCTCCGTCAACCGCTCCGGCGTCATGGCAGGGTCGTCCGTGCCCTTATTGCCGTTGGTGCATATAATGTAGACTACTTTTTTGCCGTCTTTGACCCATTGCGCCACCGTGCCTCCGATCCCAAATTCGGGATCGTCAGGATGCGGCGCTATCACCATAAGATTGTATTTATCAGTCATATCATATTCCTCTGCCGGTACAGTATTCACACGCCGGCGCTGTCAGCACGGCTTGTCCAGGTGTTTGTAAGATGCCGGTGTACTCATATATCATCCTGTCTGCAATCGAGTCCCAGCCATAGTTGATTGAAAACTCCACGCCGGCGGGAGATGCTTCCGGGGGACTGCCCTCGAGGTGTGTGCCGATGTATGTAGCCAGGGTATAGGGCCG
>JBAZLT010000298.1:0-3020 GCA_041650115.1 Dehalococcoidia bacterium
TATTGGAAAGCATAAGGCCATGTTTGCTCACAATATGGATACGGGCGATTTTGTAGTGGTCATCAATGCCGAGAAGATCAGGGTAACCGGTAAAAAACTCTCAGCCAAGAACTACTACAGTGTTTCAGGATACCCGGGCGGAATCAAGTCACAGACACTGGGCGAGGTGCTGCAGAAGCATCCAGAACGGGTTATCGAGCATGCAGTAAAGGGAATGCTGCCCAACAGCACGCTGGGCAGGGCCATGTACAAGAAGTTGAAGGTATATGCCGGCGACAAGCATCCGCATCAGGCGCAACTGGCCGGCGCAAAAGAATCTGACAAAGGGAGCACTCGCAAATGAGCACAGCAGTATATAATCGGGGAACAGGCAGAAGGAAGTGCGCTATAGCGCAGGTTAAAGTTTCTTCGGGATCGGGCAATATTGTGGTCAACGGCAAGCCCTACCAGGAGCTTTTCACGCTGATCGACCACAGGCGCATGATTGAGATGCCCTTCACCGTCACCGATACCGTCGGAAAATTCAATGTGGAGATAAGAGTTACCGGGGGCGGGCTTACAGGGCAGGCAGGCGCCATTAAACACGGTATAGCCCGCGCCCTGGTCAGCCTCAATGAGAGCTATAAGAGCCCTTTGCGGCAGCACGGCCTGCTTACGCGCGATCCCCGCATCAAGGAACGCAAGAAATACGGCCTGAAGCGCGCACGCAAGGCACCGCAGTATACCAAACGTTAATATTTTTCCTGAAGACAAATGAAAGAAGGCCCGCTTCAATTGAAGCGGGCCTTCTTTATCTGCGGGATCGAATGTGTAGCAACAATCAGTGTGGCGAGAGGCTACGCTACAGCTTGAGCCAGTATGAGTTGTCTGGCGCTTGCCTCCGCTATTTTACGGAAGTGGAAGCCGTAGATAGCCATGGACATTGATAGAGAGAACGAACGCGGGCGCCTAAATGCTGTCCAGAACATGAGGTCCCAAAAGTGCCAGCGCTCCTTGCCCTGAACTCCCAGCACCCACAGCGACTTGAAAAATGCTCCAATATTCTGCGATTTCAGAACCGAGATCTTCTGCCGTTTGGGCCGGTACTCACGCAGGAATGTCTTAACCCGTGCGTAGTACTGGTTGGGCGCATAGATCGTGTTGATTATTCTACGATAGCCGTCTATCAATTTGTTAACGTTCATCTTCGGCACGAAATTGATGGAGATGTCGGTGTTGTTGCCCGAGAAGCTGCCGGTGAGGCGATTCTCTTTTTCCAGGCGCTTATGCAGGCGGGTACCGCTGGGAGCATTCAAAAGGCCTACCATAGCCGTCACCACACCGCTGTTCTGCACGAAATTGATAACGTCCTGGAAGATCGACAGCGGGTCGCTGTCGAATCCAACGATGAATCCCCCCTGTACCTCAAGGCCGGCGTGCTGAAGCTTCTTGACAGCGGCGATGAGGTCACGGCTGGAGTTCTGTGATTTGCCGCATTCAGTCAGGCTCTGCTTATTGGGGGATTCGATGCCGATGAATACCATACTGAAATTAGCTCTTATCATCAGCCCCGTCAGTTCGTTGTCATCGGCCAGGTTGATGGACGTCTGCGTGTGGAAGGAAAAGGGGAAATGCCGCTTCCGTGACCATTTGATGATAGCCGGAAGTATCTCGGCTTTCAGCTTCTTCTTATTGCCGATGAAATTGTCATCAACGATAAAGACACTGTCCCGCCAGCCGGTGGCATGAAGCGCATCCAGCTCCTTAATCATCTGCTCGCGTCCCTTGGTGCGCGGCATGTGACCGTTGAGCACCACGATATCGCAGAACTCGCAGTCATAGGGGCAGCCGCGGGAATACTGGACAACCATAGAGGAGTACTTCTTTTTCTGGACCAGATCCCAGCGCGGTATAGGTGTGATATTGATATCAGGTCTGACCTTGGAAGTATAAATCCTTTGCAGGCAGCCCTTTTCGAGGTCTGAAAGGAAGGGGGGAAGGGTGACTTCAGCCTCGTCCAGCACGAAATGGTCCACGCAGGAGAATTCCTCGTGCTGTGTGGTGAATAACGGTCCTCCTGCCACCACAGTCGCGCCCATCTTCTTACAGCGCTTGATAACAGCCTTAGCAGAGTCCTTCTGCACCACCATGGCGCTGATAAAAACCATATCAGCCCACTTGATGTCATTATCGCTCAATCGTCCCGTGTTCATATCCACCAGTTTCAGTTCCCATCCGGTGGGGAGCATAGCCGCTACGGTCAGCAGGCCGAGAGGCGGGAAGGCCGCCTTCTTGGAGACGAATTTGAGAGCGTGTTTGAAGCTCCAGAAAGTGTCGGGGTATTCGGGGTAGATTAAAAGAATCTTTTTATTTTTTACCATCACTAAGTATGACCCTCCCGGGTCAATTAAGCAAAGTATAACGGGGATATTAGGTAAAGGATATAGGTATCGGCACCTAATCAATAGGAGATTATTTTTCCTCGGCCAGCCGCTTCTTTAAAAGGTCTATCTCCGGAACCGGGCTGGGATCGATGCCGTTAAGCATAGCAAGATAGTAGCTGACCCAGTCACCCAGCAGCACGAGGCTCATAACGTGTTTAAGGTCATTGCCTCCGAGGCTGTCTGCATACTGGTAGGGAATGCCTCGACTGTCCAGCAGCTCGCCGGTGATTTTATAGCGGATCTGTGTGCGCGGGTGCAGCGACTGACAGCGCAGGAAAACCACGTAGATGCGGTCCGCCATATCCGCCGGGAACTGGTAACCCAGTACTGCATTATGATTGAGCTCGGGCAATGTCTCGAAGAAGGCCCACTGCTTGCTGTTCTCATTGATCTGGGTCTTCCACCTGCGGGATACATCGGTGAGTATACCGGCGCCATAAACGACGGCTATTTTCCCGAGCAGCCTGGCGGCCAGCATCTTGGCCTGGTTGTGCTCAGTCGGGCTGTCTTCCCGCCAGCTTTTCTCCAGAGTTTTAAGGGCCCGCAGCATGCCGTCCACATCGGCCGTTTTGGCGCTGGTAAAGCCAAGGCTGCACA
>JBAZLT010000299.1:0-3017 GCA_041650115.1 Dehalococcoidia bacterium
AAATTAAGCTGCTGGAAGCTGATTACAGGACAGCTTCCGCTATATCTTTTTGCGTTATGGCGGCCTGGGCGGCGACAAGCTTGGCGATAGGTACCCTGAAGGGGCTGCAACTAACGTAATCCACGTTGATTGCATGGAAGAACTTGATCGAGGTTGGCTCGCCCGCCTGCTCTCCGCATACTCCGATCGGTATATCCTTCTTCTCTCGTCTGGCCCAAAAAATGGCGGTCTCCATCAGGCGTCCCACGCCCTTGATATCGATGATCTCAAAGGGGTTGTCTTCCAGGATGCCGATCTCCAGATAGGTGGAAAGGAACTTCTTTTCCGCGTCCTCGCGGCTGAAGGAATAGACCGCCTGCGTGAGATCGTTGGTGCCGAAGGAAAGGAAGTCCGCCACCTGGGCCAGAGTTCCTGCCCTCATGCAGGCGCGCACGGTCTCCATCATGGTTCCTACTTTGAGGGTGGATCCCTCGGTGCAGCTCTTTTTGATCATGATCAGTTCCTGGGATGTGATCACCTGTGGAATCATTATCGATACATCGGCCGGGACCTCTTTCCTTGCGGCCTCAACGGCTTCGACCTGCATCCTGTATATCTCGGGATTGGTCACAGCAACACGCACGCCCCGGTGTCCCAGCATCGGATTTATCTCCTTGAGCTCGGCTATGCGTTGCTTTGTCCTGGCGTCCGTGGTTTCGGTTTCGGAGGGGAGGAACTCGTGGAGGGGGAGATCGAGAAGACGGATGATAATGGGCAGTCCTTTGAGCTCTTTGAAGAGGGCCAGAAAATCCTCTTTTTGCAGTTTGCTGAGGTGCTGCAATGCTCTGGCTTTCTGAGCGGGGGTTTCAGCCAGTATATATTCTCTTATGGCCGAGAGCCGCTCTGGACCGTTGAACTGTCTCTCCGTGCGGCAGAGCCCGATGCCTTCGGCGCCCAGCTTAATGGCCTGAGCCACCATTTCAGGTGTATCCGCATTGGCTCTGACGCCCAGCCGTTTAGCGCCGTCCAGCCATGTAAGCAGCTCGCTGAACTCCTTGATCATAGCGCCTTCTTCAAGGGGGACAGTGCCGATGTAAACTGCGCCGGCCGTGCCGTCAATTGTAATGGTATCACCCTGTTTGACGGTCTTTCCCTTACAGATGAAGGTTTTCTTTCCCGGATCGATCTCGATATCCTCGGCGCCGCATACGCAGGGCTTGCCCATGGCCCTGGTGACGATGGCGGCATGGGAAGTCAGGCCGCCGCGGGATGTGAGCACACCGTCGGCGGCTGCTATGCCCTGTATGTCGTCCGGGCTGGTCTCAGGCCTGACCAGGATAGAAGGCACACTTTTCTTTGACAGCAGCAAAGCGTCGTCCACCGTAAATACGACACGGCCTGAAACAGCGCCGGGAGCAGCTGCCAGCCCGCTGGTTAAACACTGGTGCCGCTGGTCGGATTTAATATGCTTGTGCAGCAGCGCCCGCAGGTCGTCGGCCTTAACGCGCAGGATGGCCTCCTCCACGGTTATAAGGTCTTCATGCATCATGTCCACTGCCACTTTTACCGCGGCCTGTCCGCTTCTTTTACCGGACCGCGTCTGTAATATATATAGTTTCTCCGATTCAATGGTGAACTCGACATCCTGCATATCGCGAAAATGCGATTCGAGCAATGAGACCTTCTGCTCCAGCTCACGGTACATTTTGGGCAGTAAGGTTTTAAGCTGCGACACAGGCACGGGGGTTGTGGAACCCGATACTATGGCCTCCCCCTGCGCGCGCTGTATATACTCACCGAACAGGCCGTGTTCACCTGTGCTGGGATTGCGGCTGAATACAACGCCTGTGCCGGATTTGGCATCTTTATTTCCGAACACCATGGACTGCACTATAGCTGCCGTGCCAATATCGGAGGGGATACTGTTAAGGCGGCGGTATTCGATGGCGCGGATGTTGTCCCAGGATTCGAATATACGTCGGATGGCCGCCCTCATCTCAGACATGCTGCCGATATTGAGAACAGTATCCATCATGCCGGGCATTGAGACCGGCGCGGACGAGCGCACTGAGACCTGCAGACCCTTGCCCAGCTTTGCCCCCACCTCTTTCTCCAGCGCTGCTACAGCCTGAGTTATCTCCTTTTCGGACAACCTGCCCGTCTTCTTGTACTCGTTGTACCCCTGGACAGAGACCACGAACCCGGGCGGGACGGGCAGTCCGATCCTGGTCATGGTTACAAGGTTGGCGCCCTTGTTACCTAAAAGGGTTTTATCCTCGCATTTGTCGTGGAAAGAATAAATGTATCCCATGGTTATCCACCTCCGCTTACGATAATTATATATCATAACGCGAAGCATGCCCTGCCGGCTGCGGGATCAAAGTGACGATCGGGTGCCGTTTAAGGCGGATGATTATTTTCCAGAAATGACCAGGTCGTTGTCCGGCGTACGCTGCATATCCTCGCTGTAGAGCATTTGATAAACGTCCGCCAGGTCTTTTTTCTGCTTGTTGATCTCTTCGTGGGTTAAGCCGAATTTTTCGGGCGCCAGGTATACCAGCAATTTGGGGTCCAATCGTGGATTGTTGGGATCGTGCTCCTCCCAGTCTGCGTTATGTATACGTTCAACTATCTTTTTCCTTGAGAGCACGAGGGGCACGAGCTCCAGCTCCTCGGTAGTCACCTGTCCGTCGCTGGTATTAAGTCTTGTGGGCACCGGAAAGATATGATTTACATAATTACCATTAACATCAGGTATCATGCCATAGCCGAACCTGCTGTAAAGCTTTGCCAGGTTGGGGACGGCGTATGCGAATGCGTAATCGATAGGCTTTACGCTGCCTATCTGCTCTTTCGTGACATCTGTTGCATTCTTCCAGATGAGCAGGCTGATAGGATCATATGTAGTATCCACGTTCTTGCGGTTGGCCAGTCTGAAAAACCTGCCGAATTCGGCGATCTTTTCGACCGGAATACCCGAGCTCTCAATATAATGGGTGATGTTGAAACCAACCTTGCTCTGCCGTTTGACGTCGGGA
>JBAZLT010000300.1:0-3013 GCA_041650115.1 Dehalococcoidia bacterium
GGTGGCCTGGAATCCAAACGGTTCGCTGGCCTATGCCGCGACGGGGTCGGGTATTATCGCGGATAACGCTACCTGGTGGGATTCCCCGGACGTGGTTCCTCCGCTGGGAGCTACCGCCCCCTGGATCTCGACTTTGATACCCAACGACGAATCGGCTTTCTCCATCAGCCGTAACAACGGCGATACCTGGAACCAGCTTGCGTTGATCGATACGACCATCGACTGGTTCAACGATGTGGCCGTATCGGCCGATTGCACCGCGTTGTATATAGCCTCCGTACACAGGGATACGGGCGTCGGCTGCAACGAATTCGACAGCGTCTGGCGTACCACCATCAGTCCGGGGGTGGCCGCACCCCTGCCGGCTATAGCGCCTTTGGGGACGTACTGGGAGAGGGTGTTTATGCATACCACATCGATCTGCTGCCGGGTGCCGCAGACCGACCTGCCGTTGCTGAGAACGGTGAACTCGTGTACGGATTCATCGGACGGCGGCGTGGTGGCCTGGGCCGCCAGGTTCGCTCCCTCTTCGACTTCCAGGTCGGGAGTGATGGCGTGGTCGCCCGATTACGGGGACTACTGGGTTGCCGTCACCCCACGCTACCTCGTGGAGGACTTCACATTTGAATCGAGCAGGGTAATGTACGTCGCCGGAGCAACCGGCATGGTGCAGAAGCTGGTGTATACCGGCACCGCCTGGTCCACCAATCTACCGGGCGCGGACAGCAATGTCATCCCGCATACAATCACCGCGCGAAACGGCAAGGTCCTGGTGGGGGCCAACATGGGCTCTACGCTGACCGGCGCGTCCGTGTCTTATTCCGCCGACAGCGGGGTGAATTTCTTAAAGTATATGGACTACATGCCGGTCACAGGAAATGTGCATGTCACGTTCGATACCGATTTCGAAAACAACCGTTTCATTTACGCCGCCGTGGGCGACAACGTAACGGGCACGGTCTACCGCAATACCGCCCCTTCCTTCACGCGCTGGAGCGACAACGATATGATGGATCCCACCAACGGCGCGTATGGCCCCGACTGGTGGGGAGATGGGACCGTCCCGGGCGACCCTCCACACCATGCGGGATATTTTGGCATTGTGATGGCCTTCACGGGCGGTCCGCAGCCGGCGCTTTACGCGGTCCACGATAACGTCTCGACCTCGCTGGCGCCCGGGCCCGGCGGTCTGCCCTCCAACAGCGCAGTCTGCCGCACGCTGGAGCCGCGCAACGGCATGCCCAAGCCCGGTATTTACTGGGACTGCCTGGACATCTACCAGCCGGCTTCGCAGAACTTCGTGCATTTCACGCTGGAGCCGAGCGCTCTAAAAATCTGCGGCTGCTGCTCCCCCAATACCAGCTCATCCCTGTGGGCGATCGATAACCAGTCCGGATTCAGCCTGGATAATGCCGGCGGCCTGTCTTTTACAGGCGATATAAACGCCTTTATCCTCGCCCTGTCCGCCGTGCTCCAAGGACGATACATGCAGGATCCCGGCTACGATCCCGGCAACAGGAGGGGTATGCTGTGGGTGTACACGGACTGTCTGGCCAAGAAGGGGCCTGCGCTGCGCATGCCTTCCGAAGGGGCGCTGGTGGGTGCCGATCCCGTGACCGGGCGCAACCAGCAGATCGATATGTCCTGGGAACAGCTGTGCCTTTCGACGGTCTACGAACTCCAGATCGCCAAGGATAAGATGTTTACGCTGAGAATCGATCCGGCGATATCGAACGAGCATAATATAGCTGCGGTGACCGGCGCGATCATGGCTACCATGGACGAGTCCAACATGACCACTCCGGCCATCTGGCTTTCGCCGGCGGCGCTGCCCGAGGCCGGTGCGATTTACTACTGGAGGCTGCGTTCCTACCGGTCGGCCACGGGACAGATCGCGGTCAGCCCCTGGTCGGATGTGCGCAGCTTCACCGTTAAGCCCGGATTCATCGTCAACTCGCCTTACTACGGCGTGCAGCTGCTGGCACCCGACAACGGATGCGTTTCGTGCAAGGTCAGGCCCCTGTCCTTCTCCTGGTCTCCCTGGAAGGAGGCCAACCGCTATGAGTTCCAGCTGTCGGCGGATCCGGAGTTCACCCAGGTACTGAAACAGGTGAGCACCTCCTCAACGGGTTATGAATACAGCGGCACGCTGGGCTACGACACCAATTACTTCTGGAGGGTGCGGGCTACCGAAGTCAACGGCCAGCCGATAACCAGCGACTGGAGCGCGACCTTCAGCTTCCGCACCGAGGAGACGCCCGCCGCTCCCGAGCCTGCCCCCAAAACGCAGGAGACGCCTTTCTGGGTCTGGGTCGTCATCGGCATCGGCACATTGCTGGTCATTGTTACGCTGATACTTATCCTGAGGACGCGCAAGCAGTTCTAACCTTGCCTCCATTTTCAATACGTCATTGCGAGGAGCATTGCGACGAAGCAATCCTGTGACAGCAAGTCGATTAACAAGATTGCCGCGCCCTTCGGGCTCGCAATGACAGTGGTGAATAGGGCTCGTAATGACGGTATCATAGGGATTAATAAAGGCCTCTGGCTATGAAAGTATCAACCGAATGTCATGATTGTCTGATGAAGCTGGCCCACCAGGCCTCCGGCTTTGCCACCGATGATGACGGCCTGAGAGAGGAATCCGAGCGCGCCGCCAGGGAGCTGGTCAGGGACAGATTAAAGCCCGGCATCATATCGATCGAAGTCGCCACGCCCCTGCACCACCTGATTAAAAAGGTGACGGGGAACCGGGATCCTTACCGCAAGTTCAAGGACAGGGAGATCGCCGAGGCCCGCAAGCTGTTTGCCCTGATAAAAGACAAATATAAAGAGGATTTTGTGGACTGTCTCAGGCTGGCGGCGCAGGGCAACTCCATGGATTTCTTCAGGCCGATCGAGGAACTGGAGAAGGAGTTCCTGGAAAACAGGCTGCAGTTCGCCATAGACGATTCGGCGCTGCTGGAGGGCCGCGTGAAAAGCTCCGGCCTGGTGTTGTATTTGGCCGACAACA
>JBAZLT010000301.1:0-3000 GCA_041650115.1 Dehalococcoidia bacterium
GAAGGTGTCGGAGATGACCAGCGCAGGATGGTGGAATACGCCGATATTATTTTTCACCGGGCCGTGGTCCACTGCCGTTTTCCCGCCCAGGCTGCTGTCCACCTGCGCCAGCAGAGATGTGGGCAGTGCCACAAGGGGCAGTCCCCTCATATAGGTGGCTGCTACAAAACCGGCCAGGTCGCCGATCACGCCCCCTCCCAGCGCCAGCACGGGCGTCAACCGTTCCGCCCGCGCGTTCTGCAGTCCGGCGTAGAGCCTGGCGGCGGTATCCAGGGACTTATGTTGCTCACCCTCGGACACCAGCAGCGTCACGGTTTTAAAGCCCTCTTTCTCCAGCGATTGCCTGACTGTGGCGCCGTACAGACGGTCGACGTCCGGATTGCTGATGATAACGGCCTTGTCGCCTGCGAACCGTTCCCTGGCCCACCTGCCGGCATGATACAGCAGGCCGCCTCCGATGCGCACATCGTAGCCTGTCCTGCCGGTCTTGATTTTGACTGTCCTCAACCTTCGATACCGCCTGTCAGCCTGCGGACCTGGCTGACACCATGCCGTGGATTTTACGGCAGGCCTTTATTATATCGTGTAATTCATCGGGCGTAATGGTCTGGCGGCCGTCGACGATGGCCTCCTGCGGATTGTAGTGGGCCTCGATCATCAGGCCGTCGGCGCCGGCGGCTATGGCGGCGCAGCTCATATTGAAGATGAGGTCGCGCCGGCCTGTGCCGTGGCTGGGATCGATGATCACAGGCAGGTAGGTCTCCTTTTTAATAACGGGTACAGCCGCCAGGTCCAGCGTGTAGCGCGTGTATTCTTTGCCCTTGCCGATGGGCACGATGCCGCGCTCGCAGAGTATTATGTCCTTATTGCCTTCGGCGGCGATGTATTCGGCGAATGAGAGGAACTCCTCTATGCCGGCGCCGAAATGGCGTTTGAGCAGGATGGGCCTGTTCTTCTTGCCGACCTTGGACAGCAGGTCCTGGTTGTACATATTGCGCGATCCGATCTGCAGGATGTCGACATATTCAGCCGCCAGGTCCACGTGGTCCTCGCCCCTTACCTCGGTGACCACGGGCAGGCCGTACTCCCTGCCTGCATCGCGCATCCATTTGAGCGCCTGCTCGGCGCTTTTCATATCGGCGCCTCCCAGGCCCTGGAAGGAGTGGACGGAGCTCCTGGGCTTGAATATGCCGCCCCTCAGTATGTGCGCGCCGGCTTTTTTGATGCTCTCTGCGATCATGAAGAGCTGTTTTTTGTTCTCCACAGCGCAGGGGCCGGCCATTATAATGGGTTCGCCGTTGCCGATATGTATGTTGCCTATATCGATGGTGCGGCGCAGCCCGCCGCTGCCGTCGGCCGCGCGGCCGTACTCCCTGCTGATCAGCTTGTAGGGGGTCTCGATTTTAACCACCTCCTTGACGCCCGGCAGTATGGCGAAGTTGTCGAAGGGCACCTTGCGCTCGTCGCCGACCAGTCCGATAACGGTCCTGAAATCGCCGCGCGAGACATCCGCTTTAAGGCCGTGCACCTTGATCTCCCTGATCACGTTCTTGATCTCATCTTCCGTGGCGTCACGTTTCATTATCATCATTGTGTCTGTACCTCCTGAAATTTCGGTATAAAAAAAGAAGGGCCCTCCGCCTGGAGGGCCCTTCTTGATATTCTTACTTTACAGCTGTCTAAAATTCAGGTATGTTGCATCGTCCCCCAGGCGGTTCGCCGGGCGTAAAATAATAATAGGCGTAAAACCAGCGGGACGGTATGCAATTAGCCATGGCTTAAACATTAACATAGAATTGCAGCTATGTCAAAATGCCCGGCATAAGACGCAACTGCTATAATTATGCGTTGAACCTGACAACATCAGGAAAGGAAGCATCGTATGAATTCGGAGCAGAAAGACCACTGGTATAACCTGTCCATTGATGAAACGCTGGCCAGATTGGATTCCCGCGGCGGGGGACTGAGCAATGAGGAAGCCGCCGTCAGACTGGAAAAGTACGGCCATAATGAGCTGGAGGGCGACGACAGCGTATCAGCCTGGCGCTTGCTGCTCGAGCAGTTCAAGAACGTTCTTATCATCATACTGCTGATCGCAGTGGCCCTATCCGCCTTCCTGGGCGAGGTCACCGACGCCATTGTTATTTTTATAATTATATTATTCGCGGCCGGGCTGGGCTTTTTCCAGGAGTACAGGGCAGGGAAGGCCATCCAGGCGTTAAAGCGCATGGCGGCGCCGCTGGCGTCTGTGCTGAGAGGTGGCGTGGAAACCGAAGTGCCGGCCAGGGAGCTGGTGCCGGGCGACGTCATAGTGTTGACCATGGGCGATATGGTGCCTGCCGACGCCCGCATTATCGAGGAGGTCAACCTGAGAACCAACGAGGCGCCCCTCACCGGTGAGTCGAATGCAGTGGAGAAAAACAGCGCTGGCATAGATGGAGATGCGGGCCTGGGCGACAGGGTAAACATGGTGTTTTCCGGTACGACAGCCGTCTACGGCAGGGGCAAGGCAGTGGTGGTCGAAACGGGCAGCGGGACTGAATTCGGCAAGATCGCCCGCATGCTGAAGGAGGTCAAGGAGGAGAGGACGCCCCTGCAGGTCAACCTGGACAGCATCGGTAAATATATAGCCATCGGCGCGTTGATACTGTGTGCCTTGCTGGCCGGAATGGGCATCTGGCGCGGTCATCCGCCGCTGGAGATGCTGATCTGGGGTGTGAGCCTGGCCGTGGCGGCTGTGCCCGAGGCGTTGCCGGCCGTTGTCACCATATCGCTTGCGCTGGGCGTCAGGCGCATGGTCAAGCGCCATGCTCTTGTGCGCAGGCTGTCGGCCGTCGAGACGCTGGGATGCACCACGGTTATCTGCTCGGACAAGACAGGCACGCTGACCGAGGACCAGATGACGATGAAGAAGATCTATCTGGACGGTCAGTTTATCGAAGTTACCGGCACAGGCTATGAACCGGTAGGTGAATTTTACCGGGACGGCATTAAATTGGA
>JBAZLT010000302.1:0-2990 GCA_041650115.1 Dehalococcoidia bacterium
CCATATCGAAGCGTATACCGGAGCCCACCTGTGGCATCTCGAGGAAGTTGACCACCAGGTGGATGAACCAGTAGGACTGTATTGCTTCGAGCAGCGTGCGCGCCGGGTGCTCCGGCACCTGTTCGCAAGCTTCAGCAATGTTCCCGAGCTCGACTTTTCTGAGCACGTCCTTCTCTGATTTCGCCAGGCTGCGCGCCAGCTCCGCATACCTCTTCGACCACCTGCATACCGCCTCTGTGCTGATGATGGTACTCTCCAGAAAATCCTTCTTGCTGACAAAATCGATGCCGTTTATAGTCTCGTCCATGTATTCGTGGTCGAGCTTCTTCAGCCTCTCCCTGGCTTCCTCCAGGATGCCCTTCAAACCTATGGAAAGTACCTTGTCGTAGTTGGGCGTGGCGGACTCCCAGTTGAAAATCCAGAACTGCTCCTTCAGCTCGGGGGGGAGGTATTTCTTGCTCAGGTGGTGAATGGAGCGGTCGCCCCAGTACTCGCCGATCTCCTTCAATTCCTTTCTTCCCTCATCGCTGAGCATGCTCTGGTAGACCTGCCCCGGAGCGGTCTCCCTGGCTATCCACTTCCAGGCCAGCTCGGGGTAAAAAGGCACCGAGTCGCTGTTGGAGGCATAGTTACCCACGATCATTTCATCGGGCCTTATGTAGATGGTCATATTGTCCAGTATGTGCGCCAGCGCTTTGGCGCGACGGATGATTATCGGTTGGCCCTCGGTCATTTTGTAAGACTGCGTTACCAGCCTCGCGCGTTCCAGATCGAGCGACCAGATGAAACCGGGCCGCGTCGCCCTGGCATCGGCGCTCAGATAATCCAGCGCCACCTGCTGCGCCTTGATGGGAGTTTTAACCATTAAGTTCACTGTTCTTGTAGTCATTATTAGCCTCCTAAGCTACATACTCATAATTTACTTTTACACTTTGATCCGCAGATCGTCAAGAGGATAGCTCATGCAGGGATGGATATATCCCGACTTCCTGTCCGCCTGGCGGTGATGCACCCGGGAGGGAGTGAAGACCTTGCCGGAGATCAGCTTGGTGCGACAGGCCGTGCACTCACCGGAGCGGCAGATGGCCGGTACTACGATGCCTGCCCGTTCCAGGGAGTTCATCAGCGGCTCACCGGCCTTGGCCCTGGCTTTCTTGCCGCTCCGCATCTCAATGACCTCGAACTCCTTGGACGCGGCTATTCCAGGCCAGGCGGGCTCTTTGGTCACATCCTGCGGCGGTCCGTAGGCTTCGCGCTTGGTCCGCCTGGCGGGCACACCCAGCCTGGCCAGCGCCGGTGCGCAGACCTCATACATCAGCGCCGGTCCGCACACAAACACCGTCTTTCCTTTCAGATCGCCCGCAAGCTTGGAGATCACCTTGTCATCCAGAAAGCCCGTGGCGCCCTTCCAGCCTGCCGGGGGCTCGCTCATTACGTAATCTACCTTGATGTTCTTGTTCCCGGCAACGATCTCTTTAAGCTCTTTTTCGAAGATTATGTCATCCGGTTTGCGGCTGCCGTAGATCAGATGTATCTTCAGCGGCTGCTTCTTTTCAACGGTCTCGCGAATGATGGATATGAAAGGAGCTGCGCCGCTGCCGCCCGCCAGGAGAACGAGGTCCGCGGAGTCCACCAGCGGCTCATAGTAGAAATATCCGTTGGGACCGGTGGACTCAAAGCTGTCACCGGCCTTGACGCTGTCCAGCAGGTAATGCGAAACGAAGCCGCCTTCCACACGACGTACCGTGATGTCGTAATACGGCTTGCCCGGCGTCGACGATATGCTGTATGGTCGCGAGGTCTTGACGCCCTTGATATCGACGAAGAGGTTGATATACTGTCCGGCGCGGAAGTAAGGCAGTTTGCCGTTCTTGGATTCCAGTCTAAAAGTCTTGGCGCTGGCCGTCTCTTTGATTATCTCCTTGACCTTGAGCTGCAGCCTGCGTGGATGGATGCTCTTAACGAATTTATCCTCGGGTGTGATGGTATCCTTCAGCTCATGGGCCTGCACCTTTTGCTTTTCCAGCGACTCCTTCATCTTGGTTATCTCGCCCGCATCCCAGGGACCCTTCTCCATATCGCGCAGCACTTCTCGCGATGCCATTGCGCCCGAGGCGATGCACGATTCGAATCCGCCGCCGATATTGACCCAGGCATTGGCGAAATACAACCCCTCCAGCGGCCCGCGCATGGGTATGCGCAGGAACCCGGTGCCGGTGAAGTTCTCGTCGAATCCGATGATGCTTCCTCGCGGATTTCCCGTGTAGCGTATATTGGTCAACGGCGTGGCGACCTCGATCACCTCGATATGCTCCCTCAGATTCGGTGCCGCCACTTCCGCCAGCTTGAGCACCTTTTCGGCCATCCTGTTCTTGGCCTCGACATACTGGGATGGTGACAACTTCAGCCAGGGATCGGCATAGGCTATCTGCGTGATTACGCACGATGCCGTGCCCTTGGGTGAAACGGTCGGATCAACCACGTTGTAAGCCACGATGGCATTGCCGTCCGGCTCATAATCAAGCGAATTGCGCATATTTTCATACTGCGCGTCCAGGTTATAAGTTTTATTAACGAAATTCTCGTGTACGTTAAGACCCACATCCTGGCAGGCGCAATCCAGGCCCACATAGATATTGAATGTGCTGGCGCCGCCGCTCCATCCGCCCAGCCGGTTGAGGTACCAGCCCGGCATGTTGTCGCGTCCGACCAGCTCCAGGCTGGTGGTCACCGGGTTGGCGCTGCACACAACGTGCTGCGTGGCTATCTCGGTGCCGTCCTCCGTCAGCACTCCTCGCACCTTGCCGTCCTTCACAATAATCTTCCTGGCGCCGTTGTTGAACCAGACCTCGCCCCCGTAGGATTCCATAGTATCGATAAAAGCCTGTGACAGATTCTGCGAGGTCCCCCTGACGTGGGCCGGGCCGAACCTGATGTAGCTGACCAGTCCCAGGGCATAGATGAGGAACGCCATCTTGGAGGGGGGCTGG
>JBAZLT010000303.1:0-2989 GCA_041650115.1 Dehalococcoidia bacterium
GCCGTTGCCGCTATGCCCGCCCGCTGCGCCGGTGCGCTCACGTTCCAGGGAGGCCGCACTTTTTTAAGGCTGTCGATGACAGCGGGAGAGGCCAATCCGTAGCCCAGCCGCAGGCCGGCCAGCGCGAAATCCTTGGTCATGGAGCGGACGATCAAAACATTACGCTCGTCCGTCAGATCGGGCCTGTTGCCCGGACCTTGCGTGAATGCCATATAGGCCTCGTCCACGATAACCAGCGTATCGGGCAACAGCCTGATGAGCCTGCGAAGCTCCCGGTTCGACAGCAGCTGCCCGGTAGGATTGTTGGGATTACATATAAAAACAGCCTTTGGTCCATGATTTTGTGCAAATGAAGCGAGGTCGTCCAGGCTCAGCCGGAAGCCCCGGCTTTCCTGCAGTTTATATTTGAGGACGGTGCATCCGGCGATGCCGGCGGCCAGCGCGTATTCGCTGTAGGTCGGCGACGGTATTACGACTTTGTCGCCCGCCGCCAGGTAGGCCAGGGCGGCCAGCCTGATGATCTCGGTGGAGCCGCTGCCGGCTATTATTTTTTGAGGGGATGTCCCCAGGTTGGCGGCCAGGGCTGCCACGAGCTCGCCTGAATGGGGGTCCGGATAGTCGCTGATATTTAACGACCGCAGGGCGCGGTATATTTCCCGCGGCGGCCCGTAGGGATTGCAGCAGGTGCTGAAGTCCAGCAGGCCGCCGGTTTTCAACCCGGCGTAACCCGCTCCTCCGTGTTCGATGGGAGGCAGCCGGTCGACACGGGGATCAGCGCGCAAAGCCAATCGCCACCTCAATCACGGCAATGATCATTCCCCAAATGCCTGCAGCCGTAAGCATAACCGCCTGCGACCGGGACACCGCGGCGTCCGACAGGGCTGCGCTGCCGCCGCTCAATGTATATTCGCCGCTTTTTTCCAGCTCGACGCCCAGCGAGCCGGCCATGGAGCACATGGTCCAGCCGGCGTTGGGGCTGGCCGTCCTTCCATGCTGCTTCAGCATGGTGCGCCAGCTGCCGCCGGCATCGGCGCGGCAGATGCCTGCTGCCGCCACGATCAGCAGTGCGCTCAGCCGGGCGGGGATGAAATTAAGGGCGTCGTCCAGGCGCGCCGCGAATTTACCCGTGTATTCCCAGCGGCCGTGGTAGCCGACCATGGCATCGAAGGTGTTTACGATGCGGTACAGCAGGGCCCCGGGCAGGCCCAGTATGGCGTAATAGAACAGCGGAGCAATGAAGCTGTCGCAGAGGTTTTCCGCGCAGGACTCGACGGCCGCCGACATAAGCTGTTCATGGGACAGCTGCGAGGTGTCGCGGCTGACCAGAGACCTCGCCCTGCGCCTGGCCTCCGGCGCGTTGTTGCGCTGAAGGCAAAGCCTTACATCCTCCACCGCCTTCCACAGCCCTTTCAGCGCGAAGGTGCTTTTAAGCAGGTATGCTGAGAGGAATATGTAAATGACGGAGTTGAAGCCGGACAGGGCGGTCAGGCCAAGCCAGAGCGGGACCGTGATCAAGATACAGGTCATGACAACCATGGCTATGCCGAACAGCAGCTGCCGGCGCGGCCCTTTGGACGGTTCCAGTTTAAGCTCCAGTGAGATAAGCTTGCCCAGCCAGGCCACGGGATGCCAGCGATCGGGGGCTTCGCCGACCAACGTATCCAGCAGCAGCGCTGCGCAGAGTATGTACAGGCCGGCAAGCTCCATTATTTCCGCTCCCTTTCCGCGGCTGATGTCACCATGGCGGTGGGAAGCCCGTTAACCGGGTGAGCAAAGACGGTTATGCTGGTTCCGAAGGCCTCCTGCAGCGTGAGACTATTAATAATCTCATCCGGCCTGCCCTCCTTATAAATCAGGCCGTCCTTGAGGACGATTATGCGGTCGCCGAACTGCGAGGCCAGATTGATATCGTGAAGGGCTGAGATGATGGAGAGGCCCCTGTCCCTGCAGAGCTTCTTAAGGAAATGCAGGATGCCGGCCTGGTAATTGATATCCAGGCTGGCAGTGGGCTCGTCCAGCAGCAGTATGACCGCCTCCTGCGCCAGCGAGCGCGCTATCAGCACGCGCTGACGCTCCCCGCCGGAGAGCTCGTTGATACGCCGCCCCGCCATCGATGTAGTCTCCGTAACTTCCATGGCGCGGGCTGTCGCCATTAGGTCGCTGCTGCCCTCGTATCTGAGCAGGCCGAGGTGCGGCGTGCGGCCCATCAGCACGATCTCCATGGCTGTAAAAAGCTCGGGCAGCGAGGCGCTCTGCGGCATGAACGCTATCCTGCGGGCGATATCTGCGCGGCTGTAACCGCCGAGCGGCCGCCCGTCCAGGCTGACCGATCCCTGGAACGGCCTCAGCAGTCCGCACATCCCCTTGAGCAGTGTGCTCTTGCCGGAGCCGTTGGGGCCAATCAGCGCCAGAAATTCGCCCGGCTGCGTCTGCAGAGTAATATCGTGCAGAACGGCCCTCCGGCCGTACCTGAAACCGGCTTTCTCGAGTGATATAACGGACATTAAAACACCGCCTTTTTCTTGCGGTTGAGCAGGTAAAGGAAGAAGGGGGCGCCGATGATGGCTGTGATGATGCCGACGGGTATCTCGGTCGGGGCCACGATGGTCCTGGCGGCCGTGTCCGCCAGTATGAGTAAAACCGCCCCTCCCAGTATGGACATGGGGAGAAGCAAACGGTAGTCGGGTCCGCAGGTCATCCTCACCGCGTGAGGTATTATAATGCCCACGAAGCCGATCGCGCCGCAGAAACAGACGGCGGCGGCGGTGGTGAGGGTGGCTGCCGCCAGTATGATCAGCTTGGTGCGTTCGACGTTGATGCCGAGCTGCTCGGCCTGTTCCTCGTCCAGCTGCATGACATTGAGCGGGCGCGCCATAAGCAATATGGCGGCGGCTCCGGCCAGGATATAGGGGAACATGACCGTCACACGCCACCAATCGGCCAGCGAGAAGGTGCCCAGCAGCCAGAAAACAATGCCGTGCACCTTGTC
>JBAZLT010000304.1:0-2975 GCA_041650115.1 Dehalococcoidia bacterium
TACGAGTGGCTGAATACCGAGTTCTCACGGCCTCAGCGGTCCAGCGGAACCGAACCCAGCGATCCCCTCATGAACCAGCATCTGCCCTCCTTTATTCGAACTTAACCGGTATCTCCCGCCTGTCGGGCGTCCACCGTTAACCTGCCTGCCGCGGGCTAATCGCCCTCCATGCGTAATGCAGCCGCACCCGCCTCATTCACGCGCACGGGATGATTGACAACGTCCGCCTGTTGTTATATGATGATTTAAAGTAAATATGATATAACAATAATACAATATAACATTAGCATCGGACGGTTCGCAGATATCAGCCGGTCGCATGCCGATTTTCGTTGTTTTGCTACGT
Organism: Dehalococcoidia bacterium; assembly: GCA_041650115.1. Taxonomy (GTDB): domain Bacteria; phylum Chloroflexota; class Dehalococcoidia; order GIF9; family UBA5629; genus CAIMUM01. Next base: position 347 of record JBAZLT010000304.1, read on the forward strand.
TAAAAAAATCAAGCGGGAGGTAAAAGGACAATGGAGAGGTCAAACAAAGTAGCTGTGATCACGGGCGGAGGGCGAGGCATAGGCAAGGGAATTGCCAGGATCTTTACCCAAAACGGTATTGATGTGGTGATAGCCGGAAGGAACTTCGAGAAACTGGAGAAAACCGCATCGGAACTGAAATCACCTAAAGCGGAGATATTATGTGTTCAGACCGACGTGTCGGTGCAGGCCCAGGTGGAGCGCCTGTTCGACAAGACCGTCGAGAAGTTCGGCAAGGTGGACATACTGGTCAACAACGCTGGTATCGCCGAGCCCATGGCGCCCATTACGGACATCGATATGAATCTGGTGAATGATATCGTAGGCATCAATTTCAGAGGTGTCTACTACTGCGCCCGCAGGGCGGTCAAGGAGATGAAGGCCCGCAAAAGCGGCAATATCATCAATATCGGCTCGGTGGAGGGCCTGATCTCTCTGCCGGGCATCGCCTACGGACCCATGAAGGCCGCCGTCCACAAGTTCACCAAGCTGCTGGCCAGTGAGCTGGCGGACATTCCCATCCGGGTTAACTGCATCTGCCCGGGTCTGGTCCTGACCGAGATGATGGAGGAGCTTTCCGACCGCGATGTCGAGGTGTTCCTGGTCCATATACCCATGCACAAGGCGCTGGTACCCGACGATGTGGGGAAACTCGCCTATTTCCTGACGTCCGATGATGCCAGGTATATCACGGGCTCCATCATCGCCGCAGACTCGGGCATCACGGCCGCCACGACAGGGTTCAACGCAACACTGCCGGGCGTTGAAAAATGGACCAGGGTCGCCGTCAGCTAATTATCTGAATAGTATGAGGTTTCAAATTAAATGGGAGGTGTAAGTTAATGGCCAGGTCAAATAAGGTAGCTGTCATCACCGGAGGGGGAAGCGGTATCGGTAAGGGTATTGCCAAGATATTTACGCAAAACGGCATCGACGTAGTGATTGCCGGCAGGAATTTGAAAAAGCTGGAAAAAACGGCGGCGGAGTTGAAATCCTCCAAAGCAGAGATACTGTGCGTCCAGACGGATATAGCGGTCCAGGACCAGGTGGAGCGCCTGTTCGATAAGGCCATAGAAAAGTTCGGCAAGGTGGACATACTGGTCAACAACGCGGCCATCAGCGAGCCCATGGGCTCGATAACCGATCTCGATATGAAGCTGGCCGAGGACATTATAAACATCGATTTCATGGGCGCATTTTACTGCGCGCGCAGGGCTGCTAAAGAGATGAAGGCGCAGAAAAGCGGAAATATCCTGAACATCGGGGCCACCGAGGGGCTGGTCTCCCTGCCCGGCACGCTGTTTGGCGCCATGAAGGCCGCCATGTCTCAGTTCACCATAGTGCTGTCGCGCGAGCTGGCATCCGTTCCCATCAGGGTCAATTGCATCCGACCAGGAGCGGTCATCACCGAGAAGACGCAGGGGGTTTCCGGCGGCGACCTGGAGGCCTTTCTTAAGAACGTCCCCATGCACAAAGCGCTATACCCGGAAGATATAGGTAAGCTCGCATATTACCTGATCTCCGATGACGCCAGATATATCACCGGCGCCGTCATGTCGGCCGATGCGGGCATCTCCGCCGACGGCGGATGGTTTGCCTTCGGTTTGTAAATCCAAATTAAGTCTACAGGAGGATTCTCATGGATCTCGGTCTCAAAGGCAAGGTGGCGATCGTGACCGGCGCAGGACAGGGCGTCGGCGAAGGGATTGCTGCGACTCTGGCGAAGGAAGGCGCTAAAGTCGTGGTGAACGACTTTTTCCAGGACCGCGCCGACAGGGTGGCCAAAGATATAGTTGCTGCGGGCGGAGAAGCCATCGCGCTGCAGGCGGATGTAACTGATTTCGACTCGGTCACGCAGATGGTTAAAAAGGCGCTGGATAAATTCGGACGTATAGACATCCTGGTCAACAACGCCGGTGTTCCCGCCCCTTTGCCGGAGGGAGATTCACCCTCCTCTATGGATAATACGTTCGACAAGGTGGACCGTGCTCTCTGGAAGCGCTATATCGACGTAAATATATACGGCGTTATGAATTGCACGCGGGCAGTGCTCGACGGGATGATCAATCAGAAATATGGAAAGGTTATTAATATCATCTCCGATGCCGGCAGGATCGGCGAGCCCAGGCAGGCCGCCTATTCCGCCAGCAAAGCCGGCGTCATGGGCTTCAGCAAGGCGCTATCTAAGGAGGTCGGCAAGAGCTGTATCAACGTCAACTGCCTGGCCCTGGGCGCCGTGCCCCATCCCGGACTTGATAACCGCAGGATAGGTATGATGGTCAAGATGGGCATGACCGAGGAGCAGGCCAAAGACATGATCAAGGGCATCAGGGAGAAGGCCATCAAGCTGTACCCCATGGGCAAAGGGCTGGGTCGGTTCGGGACGACCCAGGACGTGGGCAATGCCGTCGCTTTCTTCGCCTCCGATGCCTCCGTCTTCATCACCGGCCAGACGCTGAGCATCAGCGGAGGATATACCACGATAGGCTGATCGGCTTCGACCAGGTCGGCTGCAAAATCTAAACATAAGGGGAAGTATGCACTATGGAATCGACATCTGAAGGCAAAAAACTGTACCAGGTATCCAAAG
>JBAZLT010000305.1:0-2963 GCA_041650115.1 Dehalococcoidia bacterium
CATCGCTTTGACCACATCCGCCGGCACTGGATTGAGGGTGCCGCCGTCCACCAGAAAGCGTCCGTTGTGTTTGACAGGCACGAAAACCACCGGGATGGAGATACTGGCGCGCACGGCCTTCAGCAGCGAGCCTTCTCTAATGATGACCTGTTTGGCCGAGTGGATATCGGCGGCGACCGCCGCATAAGGGATTTTGCAGTCGCCGACGTCGCGGTCTCCTATAATGGGTTTAAGGAAATTTTCCACCCTGTTGCCCGATAGAAAGCCGATGCGGATGAGGGTAAATTTGGGATCCAAAAGGTGTGTTAAGTTGCGCAGGTTGGTGGATAGCGCCAGCTCCTCGACATCCTCTATCTCCCTGTCCGCAGCATAGCACGCTCCGACCAGTGCCCCCATGCTGGTCCCGGCGATCATATCGATGGGTATATGCGCCTCGCGTAGCGCCTTGATGACCCCGATATGCGCCAGTCCTAGCGCAGCACCGCTTCCCAGCGCCAGACCTATTTTTGTATCAGGTTTCATGTCTTTAAATATCTCGCCATATCAACAATTGATATGGCGGAGAGGGTGGGATTCGAACCCACGGTAGCAAAAAGCTACACGCGCTCTCCAGGCGCGCCTGTTAGACCACTCCAGCACCTCTCCTGATAAAAAACATGGCGGAGAGGGTGGGATTCGAACCCACGAGGCTCTCGCCCACCGCTTTTCGAGAGCGGCACCATCAGCCACTCGGTCACCTCTCCGCTGTGCGTCTATTATATCATCCCCGCCTGGGACGGAAAAAACCGCGCCGATGCCGTTACAGGTTTAGCAGGCAGTCTGAATAGACCTGCTGCGTGATTGAAATACATTGTTACCTGATGATATCATGTCTGTCTGGTGTGTTGCCCGAAATGCAGCGCTGCTGAGGAGGTACGGATATGTATAAGAAAATAATGGTGCCGCTGGACGGCTCTCAGATTGCGGAGTGCGTGATACCTCATATTGAAGCGATAGCCAAGAAAACATCGGCCAAGGTGGAGCTGGTTACAGTGATCGAGCCTCTGGAGATTCCAACCAGGGGGCAGATTGCCATAAGCGATGATGAGATCAAGCGTATCGATGCCGAGGGGAAAAAAGAGGCTGATAAGTATCTGGATCTGGTATCAGAGCGCCTTACCAAGTCGGGCGTAAAGAACGATACTGTGATACTGAGCGGAAAAGCGGCTGACAGGCTCACCAGGTACGCGGTTAATAACGATATAGACCTGATCATCATGGCTACACACGGGCGATCCGGAATATCCAAGCTCTTCTGGGGCAGCGTGGCTGAAAAAATACTGCGTGCCACGGAGATCCCGGTGCTGCTGATAAAGACTGCAACCTGCGAGGTTGACTCCTGACATCTGATAGCTTTACAGGCTTATTATGAAATAGTCCGCCCTGCGGGCCTGATATTCTGATATATCGATGTTTAATACGTATTTTTCTGCGCATGTGCCGGATCAGCCGGTGATCGCAATCACCGTTGGACTGTCTCTCATTATCCTGGCTGTCCTGATATTGCCCTTTGTCGTGAAGAAAGTCGAGGAGAACCTGGAACTGTTCTTTCTGGTAATGGGCGTTTGCGCAGTATCCATTTCCGGCTTGTGGAGCCTGGAACTTATTTTAGAAGCTCTCAAGGCCCCTGTGATGATAAGTGGCATACCCATCGGTATCTTCCAGGTCGTGCTGGTATTCGGATTATTGATACATTTCTTCAACAGGACCTTCTGCGGTGGCGTGCTGTCTATCGCCTACAGGTTGGGATGGAGGTGGTTTGCCTTCCTCATGATACTGGTCTGCGGGCTTCTGTGCAGTGTGGTGTCCATCATCGTCACTGCAGTGCTGCTCTCGGAGATAATCGCGGCCATACCTCTGGACAAGAAAGAAAAGATCAAGTTTGCGGTGGTTGCGTGCTTCGCCATGGGACTGGGAGCGGTTCTGACTCCCGTGGGCGAACCTCTTTCCACCATACTGGTTTCAAAATTGTCAGGCCCGCCCTATTATGCTGATTTCCTCTTCTGCCTGCAAACGTTCGGCCTGTATGTAATACCCGGAGTGATCGTCATAGCCGTATTCGGAGCCTTCTTCGTCGGCCGGCACATCGATATCCGCAACTTGCAGCAAAAAGCGGAGTACTCGGAAACGCTCAAGACGGTGATCCTGCGCGCCGTCAGGGTGTATTTCTTCGTGGCCGCCCTGATACTGCTGGGCGAGGGCATGAAACCGATCATCGTCTGGTATGTGGTACATGTGCCCGCGGCCGCGCTGTACTGGATAAATATCATCTCAGCCGTGCTGGACAATGCCACGCTAACGGCTGTTGAGATCGGTCCAACCATGGAGTTGTCACAGATCACGGCTATTACAATGGGACTTTTGATAGCGGGCGGCATGCTGATACCGGGCAATATACCCAATATCGTGGCCGCCGGACGACTTAAGATCAGCATGAAGGCCTGGGCCATCATCGGCATTCCTATAGGACTGGTCATTATGGTTGTCTACTTCCTCATCCTGCTGCCCCATTTTTAAACTCGCACTGCGCGTGATTTGCCAAATAAAAAATAAACTTGATATACTAAACCACCTGTCTAGGTCCGGATATTTAGAGATGTCTGATTATTAGAATTCCGTGCCCCTGTAGCTCAGGGGATAGAGCACCGGCCTCCGGAGCCGGGTGCGAGGGTTCAAGTCCCTCCAGGGGCGCATCGAACCCCATTAATTAAAGCGTAGAAATGAAACAGGGTACAACTATCGAAATTCGCTGGCATGGCCGGGGAGGCCAGGGTGCGGTCACGTCCGCCGAGCTGACGGCGCTGGCCGCCATGCGCGAGGGCAAGTATGGACAGGCCTTTCCCAGCTTCGGCCCCGAGAGGCGCGGGGCGCCCGTGCTCGCCTTCAACCGTATCAGTCAGGATACTCCCATCCGCATCCGTTCC
>JBAZLT010000306.1:0-2954 GCA_041650115.1 Dehalococcoidia bacterium
ATTTTTCGGTAACCTCTTCTTCGGCGGGCTGCACAGCTACGGCGTATCCTGATATTCGGCAATCGGGAAAATGGCATACAGATATTCGGCGATACCGTGCTATCTGTTCTGACTCCTGTGTGAGGGTTGGTGAGGGGTTATTTGAGAGGAACAAGCTTCTGGCGCGAGAGCTTCACAAGAAAAACGATAAGCGAGATAAGCGCGTAAAGCAGGCCCAGTATAATCAGGCCGAATTTAATGGATGCGCAGTATGCCGCTATCTGAGGGTACGGGTCCGCCGGGCTGCCGTACATCATCGTGATGAGGGCATAGTTCTCAATGGCATCCAGTACGGCCGCCAGCCACAGTCCCCAGGCCAGAAGCAGCCCGAGATTTTTCCAACCGGTACGGGCGATGACATCGGCGCCCATTACACAGGCCAACGCAATGGTGGTCGAATATACAGGCATGTAAAGGTAATCGAATCCCAGGTTGAAACAGGCCTGCAGCCTGGCCAGTGTATCCCATGCTCCGATGATCAACGATGATTTCGCCACGCTGCCGGCCAGCTCATAGTCTACAATTGTGGGTTTGAAGGGGCCGATAAAGCGGAATACGATGGAAATACCTATAGTCGCAGCCAGAAGCCACAGGAAAACCGTCAACCTCTTGCCGCCCGGTATGGAATTTAATGGATGATTCATATCCGCTGCTCAATTATCTTCGGCGCGTAATTATTTGTCAACGGCAGTTAATCGGCTATGTCCCTGCCTGACGCCCAGCACTACGCGGAGCAGCAGTGTCAGTATCAAACCACCCATTGCCCATACGCCCATAGTGATTAGTATCTCCAGCATGGTGGGATTATATTCGGTTATATTGCCCAGGGGTGATGGTATAAAACCCGGCACGATCAGTCCCAGCCCTTTATCGATCCAGATGGAGATGAAAACGGCTGCGCACGCCAGCGCAAGCGTTAAATGGTTTTTTCGCCAGGCAGGTATGACCAGCAGGATGATGGCGGCGCAGGCCAGCGTAACCGATGTCCACAGCCATGGGACCAGGCCGTAATACCCGTCCAGTCCGAACAGCAAATACTGAAAATGCGCCATGGCATCCGGCTCCTGGCTGTAGAAAACCGTGAAGATCTCCAGAACAAGGAAGAAAATGGTTATGATGATCGCATAGGCCACTATCTTGGCGACTTTGTCCAGGGACTTGTCGCCCGGCTCGAATCCGCCCCACTTTTTCATGGCAAGGGCAATTAATATCAACAGGGCGGGTCCCGAGGCGAAGGCGGAGGCCAGAAAGCGGGGCGCCAGCAGGGCGGTCAGCCAGAAAGAGCGTGCCGCCAGCCCGGCATAAATAAATGCGGTAACGGTATGGATGCTGACGGCCCAGATAATCGATACGATTGCCACAGGCTTCAGCCAGTCGGGCGGAGCGGTCTCTTTGTACTCGGCATCCAGCGCCACCCAGCCGAGGATGATGTTGAGCAGCAGGTAGACTGAAAGCACCACCACGTCCCAGAAAATAACCGATCCCGGCGTGGGATAAAGGAGGATGTTGAATACCCTGGACGGCTGGCCCAGGTCCACCAGTATGAAGGTGATGGCTACCAGGCAGGCTGCCACAGCCATGAACTCACCCAGTATCAATATGCGGCGGAACTCCTTCGTGTTGTGCAGGTAATAAGGAATTACGATCATTACGGCGGATGCAGCCACTCCCACGAAGAATGTGAAATTAGCTATATACAGTCCCCAGGAGACATCCCTGCTCAGGCCGGTCACAGCCAGGCCGATATTCCACTGCTGTAGATAGGCGGCCACACCGGCAGCTAAAAGCACCAGCAGGCCGCTCACCAGCAGCCAGTATTTCCTTCCGCCTCTGAAGATGTTCTCTATCAATACAGGAACCTACATCAAATAATATACCTGCGGCTGCGTGCCCAGTTCGTCCTTGCGGCGCAGGTTGAATTGCGATGAGATCAGGTCATACAGCTCCGTGCCGGGCTTTAAATCCCCGAATTTCAGAGCTCCGGTTTTGCAGGCTTCCACGCAGGCGGGCTGAAGCCCATCTAATAATCGTTCCTCGCAGAAATTGCACTTTTCGACCACACCCCTGGTGCGGGTAGGATAGCCTTCATAGATAGTCCCGATATATGGGCGCGGATCACGCCAGTTGAAGCTGCGGGAGCCGTAGGGACAGGCCGCCATGCAGTAGCGGCAGCCGATGCAGCGGTGGTAGTCCATCATCACGATGCCGTCGTCCCGCTTCCATGTCGCCTGCGTGGGGCACACCCTCACGCAGGGCGGATTATCGCAGTGGTTACACAGCACCAGCACACTTCTATCTTGCAGTTGTTCCTTTACAAATCTGTTCTCCTGGTTGTCGAAAGCTTGTCCGTAATTGACCTCCCACAGCCATTTTATCTCCTCTTTGATATTGCCCATGTCAGGTACGTTATGTACGCTGTGGCAGGCGGCGATGCAATCGGTGCAGCCGGCTGTGCAGGCATTGATATCGATTGCCATTGCCAGGCGTTTGCCGGCAAACGGACCGTCGAGGGCTCTGGCCGCCGACGGCTGGGAGATGAGGTCGAGGGCGGGTCTGGCAGTCAGCGCGAGCAGCCCCAGCGCAGCCAGTTTTAAAAAAGAGCGGCGGTCCATATTCATTTCGTCACCTGCAACTGTGCGCCGGCCGGCGGCACATTGTGGCACTCCCAGCAATTGGGAGCCGTGCCTGTGTAGTTATGGCAGCGGTCGCAGAAGTCAGCCTTGTTGGTGTGGCATTTTAAACAGGTGCCTGTCAGGTTTATATCGAAGGTACGGTTATCGCTGGATATATAGGTATTGTCTCCCTCCCTGACCGCCTGGTCGCGCCACTGCTGCACAAGCTGCATATGATACTCTTTCATATACTGCGCGGATTCCACGCACTGGTTTTCGCTGGCGGGCAACACCGGATTCGGG
>JBAZLT010000307.1:0-2952 GCA_041650115.1 Dehalococcoidia bacterium
GTCTTCAGGTTTCCCGGCCAGCTCAACGGCAACCAGCATTGACAGGGGCTTGTCCCCACCACCTGAGGTATGAAACCCCATGGCAGGGGCCGCAACCTTATTCAGACCATCCAGCTTATCGATGAATTTACTCATGCGTCAGCACTCCCTGGATATAAGATAAATATATTATCGCATGGAAAGGCCAAAATAATCTTCGCGGCCGGCCGGATACAGTCACCAGTAAGCAGGTATATCTATGGAAATGACCGTGCCCATGCTGGGCCAGACCTGCATCTGGCCCGGTTGCGGGAAAATAGCCACCGGCTGGTATTGCTGGCCGACCTCCACATTGACCTGTTTATCGGCATAATAGCCCTGCGAGGACGAAGTCGTATCTATGTACACCAGCCCCTTATCCGTCGTCTGAAAGGCGTTCAAAGAGTGGTTGGTGTAGCCTTCCGCCATGCCGACCGGCAGCAATTTGACCGCGACGATGGCCGCCCGTATTCCGGCCGCCTCGGCGTTGTTATGCAGCATCTCCGAGAAGTCGCCGCAGGTAAATGAGCCCGTCACATAGGGATGGCGGTCGGTCTGATCGGCCTGGAGAAAGACTTTTAATTCGGCCCAGCTCGGATTGCCGGCGTCGGGACTATTACGCAGGATGATGTAGTGATTATCAGCCCCCACCATGATGGCCCCCTGGAAAAATACGAAAGACTCGTTTTCTTTCAAAGAGGGCAGCATGTCGGCACGAATATTCGATGGGATGCCGTCGGGATCAATAGCCGGGCTGGCGGGCAGGCTGGCCGTTTTAATCATGGGAACGACATTGATAATAACGGAGCTCACAACGCTGCCGCCCTTGCTGATAGCGGTCAGATTGTAGGCGGTTATCTCCGTCGGCATGACCTGAATCTGGCCGCTGGCCTCCACATGCCCGATGCCATGGTCGATAACGATCTCGTCGGCGCCATCCACGTTCCAGCGCAGCGTGGCAGCCGTTCCGTTCTCTATCTTCGAGCTGTCCGCCCTGAAAAAATATACCTCAGGGAGCCTGGCCGGCGCCGGAGCTGACATGAACGGAAGCGATGAAGCGGAGCACGCGCACAGACTGAGGATAACGGCGGCGGCCAGGCCGGCCGCAAGCTTGATTCTCATTTTACCTGAGGACACCTGCCTCTCATTAAAGTATAGTATCAGCCGGTTTTACAGGCAATTTGTTTCGATTATAATTACCTTTATCGAGTATTTGGATTATGCTTGTATCAGGAGGACTATCGATATGGCCGGAGGATTAAAAATCGTGATTATTGGCGGCGGCGCCTGCGGCCCCAAGACTGCCGCCCGAGCGCGCCGGCTGGATGCAGAAGCTCAAATCACCATGGTTCAGGATGAAGAGCTGATCTCCTACGCCGGATGCGGGCTGCCTTATTACATCTCGGATGTCGTCAAGTCGCGCAACTCGCTCCTGGTGCGCGATGCGGCCGCCTTTAAGAAAATCAGCAATGTGGACGTGCTGACAGGCACCCGTGTGGACCGTATCGATCGTTCAACTCACAAGATTAATGTGACTTCGCTCGCCGAAAGCAGGCAATATTCCATCGCCTACGACAAGCTTGTTATCGCCACAGGAGCAAACCCGGTATTCCCCCCCATAAAAGGCATCGACCTCAAAGGTGTGCACGTTCTGAAGCGCGTCCCCGATGCGGACGAGATCAGGGCTCTCATAAACGAGTCGGCCTCCAAAAAAGCTGTCGTAGTTGGCGCCGGCCTGATCGGAGTCGAGATGATCGAGGCGCTGTCCGCGCGCGGAATGAACGTCACCGTGGTTGAGGCGCTGGATAAAATCCTGCCAGGCATACTCGATGAGGAGATATCCGACCTGCTGGCCGACCATTTGGTAAGCAAAGGAGTAACCCTCAAGCTGGGGCAAAAGGTGGTGGAGTTCAGGGGCGAGGGGAATAAAGTGAGCCACACCATTACGGATAAGGAGACCCTCGAAGGAGATGTGGTAATCTTCGCCATAGGTGTACGTCCCAATTCAAAGATAGCTAAAGACGCAGGCCTGGAGATCGGCCCATATGGCGATATTGCAGTTAACGATTCCCTGCAGACCAGCGATCCTGACATTTACGCCGGCGGCGACTGTGTGGCCAGTACAAGCATCGTCACCGGCAAGAAGACGTTCGTGCCGCTGGGCTCAACCGCCAACAAACACGGGCATGTGATAGCCGCCAATATAACCGGCGGCAGCGAAAAATTCGGCGGTATCGTCAGCACCGCCTGCGTAAAAGTATTCGACTTAAACACCGGACGCGTCGGGCTGGGAGAAAAACAGGCAATTGAAGCCGGTTTTAATGTCGTTACTGCCCTTGTACCCGGCCCCGATAAGCCGTTTTACTACCCGGGCAACAAGGAGATAATCTTCAAGCTCATCGTGGACAGAAAGACCGGGCGCATACTGGGCGGACAGGGCACCGGGCCCGGCGAAGTGATCAAGCGCATCGATGTGCTGGCCACCGCCATTACAATGGGCATGACGGTGGATACGCTGGCAGACCTGGACCTGGCCTACGCTCCCCCCTACAATACAGCTCTGGATGTCCTGCACCACGCGGCTAACCTTGTGCGCAACAAGCTGGAGGGGAGGATTGAGGGCATCAGCCCGGCCGCCGCAAAAAAAAAGATAGATTCCGGTGATGACTTCGTGCTTCTCGATGTGAGAAGCAAATACGAGGCCGACCAGACCTGGATCGAGGCGCCGCAGTCTCATCTCATGCCGCAACACAGGTTATACCAGGATATGCACAAGCTGAATAAGGAAAAGGAGACCGTGGTCATGTGCCGGCGCGGCGGGCGCGCGTACCAGGCCTGCTGCGCTCTCAAAGGCGCGGGCTTCAAAGACGCAAAATTCGTCGAAGGAAGCCTGACCTGCTGGTGCTCTGACGATATTTGCGGCGAAAAGGTTCT